>NZ_JBFROI010000029.1:0-173272 GCF_041471405.1 Vibrio sp. 10N.261.52.C11 | reverse complement strand
TTTCCGGATTGGTATAATATACGCCATTAGCAAAGCCGCGGATTCTCCTACTTACCAAAACAGCGCGTGTTGGGAGTCTAAACCTCCAACCTTTCCATATACTAAGCCTCAGCAGAAATACTGGGGCTTTTTTGTATCTGCTGCTTCTACGAAGTAATGTTGGGATAACTAGGCGCTCCTAGCTCACCTGCGTGCTCGAATCTCCGGAGTGCCTACTCATTCCAGCCTGGCCATATTTAAGACTCTAGTCTGCACGTCTCGGCAGAAATGCTAGCGCTTTTTATTCCTGTCATTTTTACAAGTATCACTTGAAGTACCATGTGTTCCTTTAGCTATCTCTATCGAACACTGATTTAGTGCAGCCTTGCGGTATTTAATGACTTAGTTCAAACCGTTCACCACTCATCTAGCTCCACAGTCCTGTTAATAACTAACGCTATTCTAGCGAGACGTTGAGTCCCGTTATTTTTGTTTCCAGGTGAAAGGTGAAGTCTTTCGATTGAAGCTTATATAACTTGAGAGTGGGTTATTGGGTAGACTAGCGAGTGCGCACAAGAACGAGTTCTCTGTATGACTTAACCTACTTAAAGAGTTCTGGATACCCACAACAAGGCTTTCGACTACTCAAATACTCGCGGTATCAAATATCGATATAATCTCTATGTTCCACGCATACCTTTCAACGATAACTTCAGTGAGGGAATTGGCGAGTTTGACTTTCATTAGGTATAAAAAAGGCCACCTAAAGTAGGCGGCCTTGGTTGATCTATTTAGATATTAATCTAGCTCTTTCTCTGCTTGTTTTGCTTTCTCTATCATAGGAGTGATTGTTGAGCCTTGAACTAGAATAGAGAACACAACAACGGCGTATGTCATGACAAGGATTATCTCTTTAACATCGATTGCTTTGTCTTCAATTACCCAGATACCTGAAGGGATTGAAAGTGCCATGGCTAGTGCTAAGCCACCGCGTAAACCACCCCAAGTTAGAATCTTAATCGACCACGGGTTGTAAGTTCTAAAGCGTTTAAATCCGATGTAAGACAAGAAAACACTCAAGTAACGTGCACTCAATACTAGAGGGACTGCGAAAGCCATTAAGATCCAATCTTCTTGGTGGAATTTGAATAACAGCATCGACATACCAATTAGTAGGAATAATACGCCGTTTAAGAATTCATCTATCAATTCCCAGAAATGATCTAAGTGATCTTCACTCTCTTTTGAGAATCCGATAAAGCGAGTCCAGTTACCAATCATGATACCTGAGACCACCATCGCTAATGGTCCTGATACATGTAGAACTTCAGCAAACGCATAACCAGCAGTTGGGATGCCGATGGTTAATAGCAACTCCATCGAGTGGTCATCGGTATTGCTGATTAGGTAGTGGAATACAAGACCTAAAACAAAACCATAGACAATGCCGCCAATCGCCTCTTGAACGAATAGCATGGTCACACTACCGACGGTTGGCGCTTCTGTGCCGAATGCGATAGTAAATAGGGTTACGAAGATAACTAAGCCAAAACCATCGTTGAATAGAGATTCTCCCTCGATTTGAGTAGAGATTCTTCTGGGAGCGTCGAGTTTCTTTACTATTGCTAGCACGGCGATGGGATCGGTTGGAGAGATTAGCGAGCCAAAGAGTAGGCAGTAAATCAGATCAAATTGAATACCGATGAACTGGCAAAACCCGTACAGCACAAAACCGATAAAGAATGTTGAAAACAGCGTAGCACCTAACGCGAGTACTGTTATTTCCCATTTCTGGTCTTTTAGGTTTGGTAATTTGATTCCCAAACCGCCTGCAAATAGTAAGAATCCTAATATCCCTTTTAGAAGGAAATCTTCAAAATTGATACTGGCAACGGTTTCTGAGGCGATGTCAGCCAATTGGAACCAATTGTTTTGTCCCGCAATGATAATCAATAGAGATAACATCATTGAGCCTGCTGTGATGGCGATGGTTGTCTGCATTTTACCAATTTTTGTATTCACGAAAGCAATAAGCATGGCTGCAGCGGACAAGAAGCATAAGGTGTAATAGACCGACATTGGGATTCCAACATGTAACAAAGTATGAATATGAATTTTCGTTGTCTCATGCTCAAATAGCAAACATTTTTTTGCCATGACTCAGTAATCAATTTCCTTTTTTAGACGTCTAGACTCCTTTTTAATGTGTGATAGGATGGAGGGATAATTAAAGGAATGAGGTTGTACCGTGGGAAGTAATGTAAGGCAAAAGATTGACGCTCTGTTGAAGCAACGAATTTTACTGATTGATGGTGGCATGGGCACCATGATTCAGGATTATAAATTGGAAGAGCAAGACTATCGTGGTGAACGCTTTGCTGATTGGCACAGTGACTTAAAGGGCAACAATGACCTTTTAGTTCTTACACAGCCTAAGCTTATCAAAGATATCCATTCAGAATACTTGGAAGCTGGGGCTGACATCCTCGAAACCAATACCTTTAACGCTACAACCATCGCTATGGCCGACTATGATATGGAAAGCCTTAGTGAAGAGATTAACTTTGCTGCTGCCAAGCTTGCTCGTGAAGCAGCTGATGAATGGACTGCAAAGACCCCAGATAAACCTCGCTTCGTAGCGGGTGTATTAGGCCCTACCAACCGAACTTGTTCTATATCCCCTGATGTAAACGATCCAGGTTACCGTAATGTTAGCTTTGACGAACTGGTTGAAGCTTATTCTGAATCGACTCGCGCGCTCATTAAGGGCGGTTCAGATTTAATTCTTATTGAAACTATCTTTGATACGTTAAACGCGAAAGCGTGTGCTTTTGCGGTTGAATCTGTTTTCGAAGAAGTAGGTATCAGTCTGCCAGTGATGATTTCCGGTACCATCACTGATGCATCAGGTCGTACCCTTTCAGGACAGACGACAGAAGCATTCTACAACGCCCTTCGTCATGTAAAACCAATCTCATTTGGATTGAACTGTGCATTGGGCCCTGATGAACTGCGTGAGTATGTCGGTGAGATGTCTCGTATCTCAGAGTGCAATGTTTCTGCTCACCCTAATGCGGGTTTGCCTAATGCATTTGGCGAGTATGACCTTTCTCCTGAGGATATGGCTGAACATGTTAAAGAGTGGGCTGAAAGTGGCTTCTTGAACCTAATTGGTGGGTGTTGTGGTACTACTCCAGAGCATATCCGTGAAATGGCTGAGGCCGTTGAAGGTGTAACGCCGCGTCAATTGCCAGACTTACCAGTTTCTTGTCGTCTTTCGGGACTAGAGCCACTGACGATAGCTAAAGAATCTTTGTTCGTGAATGTAGGTGAGCGGACCAATGTCACTGGTTCTGCGCGTTTCAAGCGTTTGATCAAAGAAGAGCTTTACGACGAAGCATTGAGTGTTGCTCGCGAGCAAGTCGAAAATGGCGCTCAGATTATCGATATCAACATGGATGAAGGGATGCTAGACGCCGAGGCGTGTATGGTTAAATTCCTGAATCTATGTGCTTCAGAACCTGAAATCTCGAAAGTACCTGTTATGGTCGATTCTTCTAAGTGGGAAGTTATCGAAGCTGGCCTAAAGTGTATTCAAGGCAAAGGCATCGTTAACTCAATCTCTCTAAAAGAAGGCAAAGAGAAGTTTGTTGAGCAAGCCAAATTAGTTCGTCGTTATGGTGCTGCTGTCATCGTGATGGCGTTTGATGAAGTCGGGCAGGCTGATACTCGAGAGCGTAAAGTCGAAATCTGTACCAATGCCTACAACATTCTTGTTGATGAAGTCGGTTTCCCACCAGAAGATATTATTTTTGACCCGAATATTTTCGCAGTGGCTACTGGTATCGATGAGCATAATAACTATGCGGTTGATTTCATTGAAGCAGTAGGAGACATCAAACGCGATCTCCCGCATGCGATGATCTCTGGCGGTGTGTCGAATGTTTCATTCTCATTCCGTGGTAATAACTACGTCCGTGAGGCTATTCACGCGGTATTCCTATATCACTGTTTTAAAAACGGTATGGATATGGGCATTGTAAACGCTGGCCAGTTGGAAATTTACGATAATGTTCCAGAAGATCTGCGTGATGCTGTTGAAGATGTGGTACTAAACCGTCGTGATGATTCGACTGAAAGATTGCTGGATATGGCGACCGAATACCTAGAGCGTGCTGTTGGTAAGGTTGAAGATAAATCTGCATTAGAGTGGCGAACTTGGCCTGTAGAGAAGCGTTTGGAGCACTCTTTGGTAAAAGGTATCACCGACTTTATTGTTGAAGATACCGAAGAAGCTCGTGTTAATGCCTCTCGTCCTATTGAAGTGATTGAAGGTCCTCTAATGGACGGAATGAACGTTGTTGGTGACCTGTTTGGTGAAGGTAAGATGTTCTTACCACAGGTTGTAAAGTCTGCGCGTGTGATGAAACAGGCGGTTGCCCATTTAGAACCATTCATTAATGCATCCAAAGAAGTGGGCGCAACTAACGGTAAGATTTTGTTAGCGACCGTTAAAGGTGACGTTCACGATATCGGTAAAAATATCGTTGGTGTGGTTTTACAGTGTAATAACTACGAAATTATCGACTTAGGTGTGATGGTTTCTTGCGAGAAGATTCTCAAGGTAGCGAAAGAAGAGAATGTCGACATTATTGGCCTGTCTGGGCTGATTACACCGTCTCTTGATGAAATGGTACATGTTGCTAAAGAAATGGAGAGACAGGGTTTTAAGCTGCCTCTTCTGATTGGCGGCGCAACCACATCTAAAGCTCACACAGCAGTTAAGATTGAGCAGAATTATTCAGAACCTGTTGTATACGTAAATAATGCCTCGCGTGCAGTGGGTGTTTGTACTTCACTACTTTCTGATGAATTGAAACCCGCTTTCGTTGAGAAGCTGGATATCGATTACGATCGCGTTCGAGATCAGCACAATCGTAAGAAGCCTCGTACCAAGCCTGTCACGCTTGAAAGAGCTCGTGCCAATAAAGTTGCTATCGATTGGGATGCGTATACGCCACCGGCACCCGCTAAGCCGGGAGTTCACATCTTCAATGATTTTGATGTGGCAACTTTGCGTCAGTACATCGATTGGACTCCATTCTTTATGACATGGTCATTGGTTGGTAAATACCCTGCAATCCTTGATCATGAAGAAGTGGGTGAAGAGGCAAAACGTTTATTCAAAGATGCTAATGATTTACTGGATCGCGTAGAGAAAGAGAAGCTGCTTGAAGCGCGTGGTATGTGTGCCATGTTCCCAGCGAACAGTGTTGGTGATGATATTGAGGTGTATACCGATGAATCTCGTACCGAAGTTCTAAAAGTTCTACACAATCTTCGTCAACAAACAGAGAAACCAAAAGGCTTTAACTACTGTTTGTCTGATTACATTGCGCCAAAAGAAAGCGGTAAAGCGGATTGGATTGGTGGCTTTGCGGTTACGGGTGGTATTGGTGAGCGAGAGCTGGCTGATGAATACAAAGCGAAAGGCGATGACTACAACGCGATTATGATTCAGGCGGTTGCTGACCGATTGGCTGAGGCGTTCGCGGAATATCTGCATAAAGAAGTGAGAAAGGATATTTGGGGTTACTCGCCAGATGAGAATTTGTCTAACGACGATTTGATTCGAGAGAAATACCAAGGTATTCGTCCAGCTCCAGGTTACCCTGCTTGCCCAGAGCATACAGAGAAAGGTACGTTGTGGGAGCTGATGGACGTTGAAAAGGCAATCGATATGTCATTAACGACAAGCTACGCGATGTGGCCTGGTGCCTCAGTGTCTGGTATGTATTTCTCACACCCTGATGCTAGATACTTTGCTATTGCACAGATTCAACAGGATCAAGTGGATAGCTATGCTGACCGCAAAGGTTGGGATATGTTAGAAGCCGAGAAGTGGTTAGGTCCTAACATTAACTAGTTTGAATCTATGATGAGCTTTGATTCGTAAAGTAAAAAGAGAAAGGGTTGCTAAATAGCAACCCTTTTTGTATTTGTGATTTATCTGTCGATGATAAACGGACTTTCTATTCAAATAATTCTTGGTGCAGTTTTTGAATCGCCAACTTAGAAACAGATTCATTTAGTAAGAAGCACAGGTTGTGTGGGCTTGCACCGTAACAAATCATGCGTAGGTTGAAGTCTTCAAGAGTGCCGAAGACCTGCTTTGCATAGCCTTTGCTTTCACTCATGTTGTTACCAATAAGAGCAACAAGGCATAGGTCGTGTTCAATATCTACAGAACACAGCTCCTCAAGCTCAATGCGAGCGGCTTCAGGTAACTCAGGGGCACCACCAGAGGTATCCGTTTGATCGAGTGTCAGTGAAACACTGATCTCTGAAGTGGTGATAAGATCGACCGAGATCTTATGTTTAGCAAGGATCTCGAATACCTTTGCCAAAAAGCCATAGGCATGGAACATATTAGCGCTACGTAGCGTAACCATGGTTTGGTTGCAGCGTAGGGCAAGCGCTCTAAATAGAGGAGAGCTCTCAACTTCTTGACGAATCCAAGTACCACCTAACTCTGGCGCTTTAGAAGAGCCGACAAATACCGGTATTTGGTGGCGTAGTGCAGGTACTAGAGTCGATGGGTGCAAGATCTTCGCACCAAAGTTTGCCATTTCCGATGCTTCACTAAAGCTGATCTCTGGGATAGGAGAAGCTTTAGGTGCAATACGAGGATCTGTGGTGTAGATACCTGGAACATCCGTCCAGATTTCTAGACCAATCGCCTGTACAGATTCGGCAATCAGTGCTGCTGAGTAATCACTGCCACCGCGGCCTAAAGTCGTGGTGTTACTTTCGCTATCAGCGCCGATAAAACCTTGGGTAACGACAACTTGTTGTTGGCAAAGTGGAATCAGTTTCTCTTGCGCTAGAGCGGCAATATCTTCTAGTTGAGGTTCGGCTTTACCAAAATCATCATTAGTACGCATCACATCTCTGATATCAAAGCGAACAGCAGGAGTGCCTCGTTCAGAGATGATCTGAGCCAAGATGTGTGTCGACATCAACTCGCCACATGCGACAAGGTGATCCGTCAGTTTAGTACTTGTTTGGAATGATGCAGCCTCGGCAGCGCTCGCAATGTCATCAAGAATGCTGTGAACTTCTTTTTCGATGCTGATTGGATCTGCGAGTTGGTCAAGAATTGCGTTATGAATCTCCGCTAATTGCGCCATTAGTTCCTGACGACGTGCTTTATCTTGAACACCATTTGCTAGTTCAACCAGCAAGTTAGTGACACCAGAGCATGCACTACTCACGACCAGTTTCGTGTTTGAGTTGTTTTCAATAATGGCAGCACAACGGCTCATTGCTTCAAAGTTGGCAACACTTGTTCCACCAAACTTAGCGACATTAAAAGAACCAGCTACATTAGATGCACTCACGATATATCTCCCACGACTTCCTAAAATAAAATTACGGTTGGGTAATCCAACGTCCGATGTTTTTCGAAGAGAGTTTTAGAGCAAAAAGAGAGGAATTATTAGAATAGTAACCTCAGAAGCTCTTCACCATATAGAAATGGCGACAGTTGACGGGATTCAGCCCGCTCAACCGATAATAAAGGTCCTGCATACTTTTATTATCTCGGCACTGCTCCCCATAAATGTTTTGTATTGGAAATGCGGTTCCACAAAACATCTGCCTGGGCAGTGCTCCTCTTCTGCTAGATAGCCGTTTCATTGAACGTTTTTGTGGTAACAATGTCAATCCGTAACTTGAGATAATTGAAAAATAATTTTAACAATTATGTGACAGTGGTTTGACCTCAATACTTATGGCTAATTGCTGAGGTAATCAATTTGCTTTAGGGTGGATTGTTCACAACATTAACGTAAGGGATGTACATGTCTAATTTCACACTCACTACTGCTATCGATAGCTTTTATCCACCGCACCGAACGTTAATGGGGCCTGGTCCTTCTGATATCTCACCTCAAGTGCTACAGGCTTTGAGCCGTCCAACCATAGGTCACCTAGATCCGCTGTTTATTGTGATGATGGATGAGCTTAAACAACTTCTTAAATACGCTTTTCAGACTGAAAACGAATTTACGATTGCCGTTTCTGCACCGGGCAGTGCAGGTATGGAGACCTGTTTTGTTAACTTGATTGAGCCTGGTGAAAAGGTGATTGTTTGTCGTAACGGTGTCTTCGGTGAGCGTATGCGAGAAAACGTGGTGCGTTGTGGTGGCGAAGCCATCCTTGTTGATGACGAATGGGGCAAGCCCGTTTCAGTTGAAAAGGTAGAACAAGCATTGGCAGAAAACCCCGATGCCGTTGCTGTTGCATTTGTGCATGCAGAGACATCAACCGGAGCGTTATCTGATGCTCAAGCTATCTCTGCTGTCGCTCGTCAGTTTGATGCGTTAACGATTGTTGATGCAGTGACATCATTAGGTGGTGTGCCATTGCTGGTTGATGAGTGGCAGCTTGATGCGGTTTATTCTGGCAGCCAAAAGTGTCTGTCTTGTGTGCCAGGGCTATCTCCAGTGACTTTCTCTCAGCGTGCGGTTGATAAAATGAAAGCCCGTAAAGCACCAGTGCAAAGCTGGTTTTTGGATCAAAGTTTAGTATTAGGTTACTGGAGTGGAGAAGGTAAGCGTAGCTACCACCATACCGCACCCGTGAACAGCCTTTATGCTCTGCATGAGTCGCTGGTTTTGTTGAAAAATGAAGGCTTAGATAATGCGTGGTCTCGTCATCATGCGATGCACCAAGAGCTTAAAGAAGGCGTAGAAGCTCTAGGGTTAAAGTTTGTGGTTGATGAAGAGAGCCGCCTGCCGCAGCTTAATGCACTTTATTTCCCAGAAGGAATTGATGAGGCTAAGATCAGAACGCAGCTTTTAGAAGAATATAATCTTGAAATCGGTGCTGGGCTTGGCTCTTTGGCTGGTAAGGCATGGCGTATCGGCCTAATGGGTTACGGTGCTCGTAAAGAGAATGTCGCGTTGTGCCTAAAAGCGCTAAAAGATGTTTTGAAGTAGCTGCATGAACTGAAATTAAAAAGAAAAGCGCACGAGAGATCGTGCGCTTTTTTGTATCTACCCCAAGCTCCTACTGCCTACTAAGTGAAGCTTGCGTTGCGAATTCTTAACATTATTCTGCAGACGAAACGTTATCTTCTGCTTGTGACACTTTCTTATACTGAACCTTTGAAAAGTCTCTGTTAGGGAATAAAAAGTTCGCTTCGCTACGAATTTGCTCTGCTTTACTTTCTTCTCCTAGGCCTTGATACGCCAGAATCAGATTGCTGTAGAAAGCCGGTCTTGGTTTACTCTTTATGATCTCCAGTGACCAATCGATGTAAGGCTGTATAAGGCTCGAGTCGGCTTTGTAGAGGCCGATATTAAGGTAAGTGCTGTATATATCCCAATCGTAGCGATCTTTCCACACCACTGGGTTCGTTACCTGCTTAAGAATGTCCGGATTTTTCGGCTTAGACAGTTCAAACTTAGTCAGTACATAGTTGGTGTGCAGGGCGCTCAACATATAAAAACTGACCAAAATAGGGAGCACTAAGCTCAACACTCTAAATAGGGTCTTGCTGATGATACTGAACGACTGTTGATAATGTCGGGAAGAGCGCTGATCTACCCAGTAAATCAATATAATGAATGTTATCCAGTGAATCGCCGAGTGGTAAAAAGGATACTCAAGTTGAGAGTGCAAAAGGATTGGGATAAATAACGCGAGCAGGGCTAGACGTGTTCCCTTTGCTGAACTTGTTATGCGTGACATCACCAATATTGCAGCAATCAAGATTCCGATGATTGGTACAATCCCCCCTTCAACTCCCCAAAACAGGAACTCATTGTGCGGGTGATCCATTGAAGGAAGACCTGGATGATAGTTCGAGTTGAGTTGATGTTGGCGAGCTGTATATAGCGTGTATTCAGACTCAAATTTCCCGTAACCATAACCTGTAAATGGCTTTTCGATCATCATATCTAAAGCTTGCGGAAACGTATAAGCGCGCGGGCTTTCTAGGTTCGCTTTCTTGCTAGCGAGGCTATCAGTCGCACTTAGGCTGATCACCGAAAAAGCGACGACGACACCGACGAGCACTGATGCGCACCATCCGTAGAAGCGTTTCTTGGTCGAGAACTTGTATAGATAGGGCAGAATGCAGATAAACCCAATGACAGCGGCCAACCATCCGGTACGTGATGCAATGATGATCAGCAAGGGCACGGTTAAGGTTGGAGTTAAATACAGTAGGAATGATTCGCTGATCTTATGGTTATATTTAGCCGGCTGCCTTGCTAAAAGGTAAGCGGACAGCATAAAACCAGTAGCAAGAAAGCTTGCCATTACATTCGGTTGTTGAAATATCCCATATGGTCGGTTTGCAGCAGTGTTGTAGCCAAATAGGTTGCCTGGTTCTAATAAGAAATATTGCACATAGCCAAATAGTGCTTGTATAACAACAGCAAGTACAATGAACCACAACATACGTTGCTTGTGTTTATTGCTGAACTTAAATTGCTGCAGCACCACAAATAAGGCAAAGCCCGCCCACAATCCAAGCAAGCGTCCTGACGCTCCTTGAGGTGCAGCATTGCTGTATAAAATGGGTAGCGTGAGTATGATGCAGCTAATCAACAAGCCAATTGTTAATTTGGAATACTTGAGTACTCGATTGGTCGCGAGTTGGTAAAAGCCAATCGCTAGCGTGAAGCTTAGCGCTAGCCAAGTGGTAGGGTTAAAGGATAGAGCAAGGCCCGAACCACCAGGATTCGGCATAAAAAAATGCATAGCTAACAAGAATACAACAGCTAAAGAAGCCAGAAATGCTTTGTTGAGTGGTAGCTGAGTGACCTGATTTTCTAGCTGAGTACCGCTAGTGTGTATTGTTGCCATAAATCCCTAACCTTATAAAAACAGAGCTTGTTCCTTCTGAAACAAGCTCTGTTACTTTAACATTTTTCTGTCTGCCCGCAGGGCGCTATTTTACACCGACTTCAAATTTAACATAGGCTTAAGGAAGCGAGCAGTGTGTGAACCTTCGACTAACGCCACATCTTCAGGTGTACCCTCTGCAACAATCTCACCACCACCTTGCCCACCTTCTGGGCCAAGATCTAGGATCCAGTCTGCTGTTTTAACGACATCTAGGTTGTGCTCAATCACGACAACTGTATTACCGTGATCACGCAGTCTATGTAATACCGTCAGTAGCTGCTGGATATCGTGGAAATGAAGGCCTGTTGTTGGCTCATCGAGAATGTATAAGGTTTTTCCCGTGTCTCGTTTAGACAGTTCACGCGCTAATTTAACACGCTGAGCTTCACCACCAGATAAGGTTGTAGCTGCTTGCCCTAAGCGAATGTAGGAAAGGCCAACGTCCATTAAAGTTTGCAGTTTACGAGCGATAACAGGTACCGGGTTGAAGTATTCACGAGCATCTTCCACAGTCATCTCTAGAACTTCGTCAATGGTTTTACCTTTGTAGCGGACCTCTAGAGTCTCACGGTTATAACGCTTACCTTTACACACATCACAAGGCACATACACATCGGGTAAGAAGTGCATCTCTACCTTGATTACGCCGTCTCCCTGACAAGCCTCACAACGACCACCACGAACGTTAAAGCTGAATCGACCTGGCTTGTAACCACGAGAACGTGATTCCTGAGTGCCCGCGAATAGTTCACGAATAGGGGTGAAAATCCCTGTGTAGGTCGCAGGGTTTGATCTTGGTGTACGACCGATAGGGCTTTGATCTATGTCGATTACCTTATCAAAATGTTCTAACCCTTTAATCTTTTTGTGCTTTGCTGGAACTGCAGTCGTGGCACCGTTTAATTGAGTGTGGGCGACTTTAAAGAAGGTATCGTTGATAAGCGTTGATTTACCCGAACCTGATACGCCCGTAATACAACTGAACAAGCCAACAGGAATTGTCGCGGTCACATTCTTTAGGTTGTTCCCCGTTGCGCCAACGATCTCGACGACCTTTTTCTTGTCGATAGGCGTTCTCTTTTCAGGCACTGCAATTTCTTTAGCACCGCTCAGGTATTGGCCTGTCAAAGAGTTCGGGTTTTCGATGATGTCTTGCATGGTACCTTCTGCCACCACGTGACCACCGTGCACCCCTGCTCCTGGACCGATATCGATAACATGGTCAGCACAACGAATTGCATCTTCGTCATGTTCCACAACAAGTACCGTATTACCTAAGTCTCTCAGGTGAATTAAGGTTTGCAATAGACGTTCATTATCGCGCTGGTGGAGACCAATTGATGGCTCATCAAGTACATACATAACGCCAACTAAACCGGCACCGATTTGGCTCGCCAAACGAATACGTTGCGCCTCACCACCAGACAGCGTTTCAGCACTGCGTGATAGGTTAAGGTAGTTCAAACCAACGTTGACTAAGAAATGCAGACGATCATTGATCTCTTTCATCACTTTATCTGCGATCTGCCCACGTTGACCGTCTAGCTTCAATTCTTGGAAAAATTGTAGTGCGTCAGCAATGCTAAGTTCAACGATTTCCGGAAGTGTTGTATCACCAATGAAAACATTACGAGCTTCTAATCTCAGGCGAGTGCCATCACAGCTAGAGCACGATTTGGTTGAGATGTATTTAGCAAGATCTTCACGCACTGCGCTCGATTCAGTATCACGGTAACGGCGCTCCAAGGTATTTAAAATGCCCTCAAATGGATGACGCTTAACCCGAATATCACCTCGGTCATTGATGTACTTGAATTCCACTTCAGTACGACCTGATCCTTTTAGAATGATCTCTTGAGTCTTTTTCGGTAGAGAATTAAATGGCGCATACAGATCAAAACCATAATGGTCTGATAGCGACGTTAGCATTTGGAAATAGTAGTAGTTCTTTTGATCCCAACCTTTTATCGCACCTTCAGCAATGCTTAGGTTCTCATCTAAAATCACTCGGCTTGGATCAAAATACTGTTGAACACCAAGACCATCACACGTACCACATGCTCCTGCCGGGTTATTAAATGAGAACAGGCGAGGCTCAAGCTCTTGCATGCTGTAACCACATTTAGGACAAGCGAAGTTAGCAGAGAATACGATCTCTTCTTGATCCGTTTCGTCCATCCAGCCGACGACAGCGATACCGCCAGAGAGCTCTAATGTGGTCTCGAATGACTCGGCTAAACGCTGTTGAAGATCAGGACGAACCTTGAATCTGTCTACCACAACTTCAATGGTGTGCTTCTTATGAAGTTCAAGTGCTGGTGGATCGGATAGATCACAGGTTTCACCATCAATTCGGGCTCGGATAAAGCCTTGCGCAGCTAAGTTTTCCAGTGTTTTAACATGCTCACCTTTGCGCTCTTTGACAATCGGTGCCATCAACATCATCTTTGAGCCTTCAGGCAGTTCTAAGACCTTATCGACCATTTGACTGATGGTTTGTGCTGCTAGAGGGATGTTGTGGTCTGGACAGCGAGGTTCGCCTACTCGCGCATACAATAATCTGAGGTAATCATAGACTTCGGTAATGGTACCGACGGTTGAGCGAGGGTTATGTGAAGTCGATTTTTGTTCTATTGAGATAGCTGGAGACAGACCTTCAATATGGTCGACATCAGGCTTTTCCATAAGAGATAGAAATTGACGAGCGTAAGCAGACAGAGATTCAACATAACGACGCTGACCTTCTGCGTAGAGTGTGTCAAACGCAAGTGACGACTTTCCTGAACCCGATAATCCGGTGATGACAGTCAGTTTGTCACGTGGAATGGTTAGGTTGACGTCTTTGAGGTTATGCGTACGAGCGCCTCTAATTTCTATTTTATCCATCTCAATAGACCATGTAATTTTAAGTGGCTAAAGTATTACATAGAGTGAGATTTGTGCAAAGTTTTACTGGATAAAAAAACAGTAAACAAAAAGGGCGACTCAAAGAGTCGCCCTTTCTAAAATCAGTAACGTTAGTGATTAACCAGTCGTTATGCTTCTTTCTTGGTCGAGTGTTTACCTAGCTCGATTTGCTGCTGGTCTTTCTTGTATAGGTTTTCGAAGCAGTAGTTTGTTGCTTCGATATAGCCTTCAACACTACCACAGTCAAAACGTTGGCCTTTAAATTTGTAAGCCAATACACAGCCTGCTTTTGCCTGTTTTAGCAATGCATCAGTGATCTGGATTTCGCCGCCTTTACCTGGTTCTGTCTGCTCGATTAATTCAAAGATATCTGGAGTCAGAATATAACGACCAATGATCGCTAGGTTGCTTGGTGCTGTACCTTGCTCTGGCTTCTCTACCATGTCATCAACTCGGAAAAGGTCATCTTTGATCATTTCGCCAGAGATAACACCGTACTTGTGAGTCTCTTCTTCTGGAACTTCTTGTACAGCAACAATAGAACAGCGGAACTGTTTGTATAGCGCAACCATCTGAGCTAGCACGCCTTGTTGCTCGTTCACACAAAGGTCATCAGCAAGTACTACTGCGAACGGTTCATCGCCTACAAGTTCGCGACCCGTTAAAATAGCATGGCCAAGGCCTTTCATCTCACGTTGACGAATGTAGGTGAAGTTTGCCGCTTCAATCGTTTCACGGATATTAACCAATAGGTCTTCTTTATTGGTGCCGCTAATCTGGTGCTCAAGCTCGTAGTTTTTATCAAAGTGATCCATGATCGAGTGCTTACCACGTCCAGTAACGATGCACATTCCATCCATACCAGCTTCGATAGCTTCCTCTACACCGTATTCAATCAGAGGCTTGTTTACTACAGGCATCATTTCTTTAGGCATTGACTTGGTTGCAGGTAAAAAACGTGTACCGTAGCCAGCTGCCGGGAAAAGGCACTTTTTGATCATGATAAGACCCTTTATCTATAATAATTATTGATTCAACCTGAGTGGTTGATATTTCTGAGGGCAACTCTAGCATAAGTTATGTCGAAAATTCAGCAACAATAGCCATGGTTTACTAGAGCTTCCCTCAAAATTATCGTCAGACTAAGAGGTGGGTCGATTATGCAAGCAGGTTCTGGTTTGCCCATGCTATCGCTTGAACTCTATTTTTTACCGCAAGCTTACGGAATATTTGATAGAGGTGAGATTTAACCGTGAACTCACTAATAAACAAGTCATCGGCGATTTGTGTGTTTGAAGACCCGGATTGAAGACAGCGAATCACCTGGATCTCACGAATGGTTAAATCAACATTGGTTGGTGTGGTGTTGGTATTGACCATATTGCGATAATAAAACAACAGTTGATTGGTTACCTTCCTTGGCAGCCAGTTATCGCCATCAATGACTTCTTGAAGACCACGAGCAATCTTGTCCTTTTGTTCAGTGTTGTAAAAGAGTCCTTTTAGTACCCCATAGGTAAGAAGCTCTGAGGTTGGAAGTTGCTGGGGGACATTGAATAAAATGATTTCGTGATTTTTCCACATAACAGTCAGGTTAGGACAAATAATCAGTAGTTGTGGTACCTCTCTGTAATCGACGAGCAAGATCCGGTTACTCCGCTTTCTATCAACTAGCATTAATTCGTCGGGTGTCATTTTGTAGAGAACAATAGATAAATGCTTTTCTATCTCTTTTACATGTAGATAGGTATCGTTTGGGTCGATGCACAGAAAGTGTAAAGTGCGAGCGTATCTTGATTTTCTCATTGAAACGTCCTGTTTGAGTGGGATTAGATTCCACGTTGTCATGCAGGCTTTAGCTTCTCTAGCGCCTTGATAGTGACTTGCGTTGAATATCAATTATCAAAGTAAATGAGTGGTTTGTAAGTGGAGAAAAAAGCAACATCGCTCTGAATATCATGATTTGTTACGTTTTTATTCTTTGTAGTGAGGAGAGAATAGGAATGCGATTTATCACTGCAGAAAAGCATGCTATTCTTGTGCGCTAAAATTTTCTGAGACTATGAATTTAGACGGAGCAAATCATGGCTAGCCGTGGAGTTAACAAAGTTATATTAGTGGGTAACCTAGGTAATGACCCTGAAATTCGTTACATGCCAAATGGCGGCGCAGTAGCGAACATTACCATTGCAACGTCAGAGTCATGGCGTGATAAAGCAACTGGCGAGCAGCGTGAAAAAACAGAATGGCACCGTGTTGCTCTGTTTGGCAAGCTTGCGGAAGTTGCTGGTGAGTACCTACGTAAAGGTTCTCAAGTTTACATTGAAGGTCAACTTCAAACACGTAAATGGCAAGATCAAAGCGGTCAAGATCGCTACACAACTGAAGTGGTTGTTCAAGGCTTCAATGGTGTAATGCAAATGCTTGGCGGCCGTGCTCAAGGTGGTGCTCCTGCTCAAGGTGGCATGGGTAACAACCAACAGCAAGGTGGTTGGGGTCAGCCACAGCAGCCACAACAACAGCAACAACAATACAGTGCTCCCGCTCAACAGCAGCCAAAAGCACCTCAACAAGCTCCTCAGCAGGCTCAACCTCAATATAATGAGCCGCCAATGGATTTTGATGATGACATCCCATTTTGATCCCTGTTTTTAATATATTATAAAGACAGTATTAAATTGGAAAAAGCCGCGTTCATCGCGGCTTTTTGTTACCTACAATTCTTAACGCTTTATTTACAACGTCAATTTATAGTATAAGTAGCAATACGGTATAATGTGAGTTGAAAAGGATTTCGTTATTCATGAGATATACCCCGACACTAAAATTGAGCACTCGATTGGTCGCATTTGTCACCGTGATAGTGATCAGCGCGATGTTCATTCTTTTTATTGGTGGCACACTTTCCTTTAAGCGTATTGGACAGGAATATTTAGACCATTATTTGGTTGGCATTGTCGACGTTGTAGATAAAGAGATGGAAGACCCTGACGCCGCGTATTCAATGCAGCGTTGGATGCCTAAGATGTTGCAGGCGAGCAATATTGTTGAGATGAAACTCTCGAACAAGACCGGCATCGTTTATCGTTTCAAAGATACCTCCCCACAAATTGATCCCAATCGTCTTTATGAGAAAAGCTTCATTTTAGAGCGTAATGAAGGCTACCGAATCGAATTTAAAGCACTTCCTCCTTATATTGGCTACAACTACTCAATGGAAGCGATGTGGTCAATTACTTTGGCTGTCGCATTGGTTCTGTTCTGTCTTGCTCGCGGTGTTCGTTGGTTGAAAGAACAACTCATGGGTTCTGAAATCTTGGAAGAGCGAGGAAGAATGATCTTGGCCGGTCAGGTTGAAGCTCATGCAAAGGGAGATGAGCGAGAGTGGCCTTATACCGCAAGCGAAGCCTTAGATGTATTGATTGAAGAGCTACAAGATGCTCGTCAAGAACGAAGTCGCTTTGATACCTTTATTCGTACCCATACTTTCCTAGATAAACTCACGGGAACGGCAAACCGAGTTTTATTCGATAATAAGCTGGAATCGGCACTGCATGAAAGTGGTGCTCGAGGCGGTGTGTTACTGATACGTATCGACGAATGGGAGCAAGTTAGTGATGCTAACGATAAGCAAACCACAGACGGCTTTATTATTGAAGTCGGTGAAGTACTGTCGAATATCGTTCAACGCTATCCCGATGTCATTTTTTCTCGCTATTACGAAGCGGACTTTGCTGTATTTATCCCTCATCAGGGCGCAAAAGATATTGCGACCTTGGCTGCTCAGTGTTTAAGGCAGTTAGATAAGCTAACTCCGCCAGAGCCTTTAGAGTCGGATAACTGGTGTCATATTGGTGTGACCATGTATACCGAAGGTGAGCGTCATAGCCAGATCATGGATGAAACGGAAACGGCACTAAAGAGTGCTCAGTTAGAGCGTATTAATAACTGGAGCCGTTACCCGAAAGAGAATAAGAATGAGCTTGATAGAGGCAGTGTTCGTTGGAGAACATTACTTGATAAAGCGCTGCTTCCTGAAAATTTAGTAATCTTTGCTCAGCGGTGTTATCTTATGCCGGAATCTGGTCAAGTTAATGAATTGCATAGAGAAATATTTACTAGAATTCAGGATCCTGACAAAGGTTTATTGAAATCGTCTCGATTTATGCCTGCGGTAGAGCAAGTGGGTTATCAAGCTCAAATGGACCAATCGGTTCTAAAGGTTGTGTTGAAATCGTTGAAAGAATCAACTCAACCTATCAACTATTCAGTGAATCTGAATGTTACCCCGTTTGCTAATAAACAGCACTTTAAGTGGTTTAGGAGTGAGTTGTTACAGCTCTCTGCTCAACACCGCTCTCAGCTTGCGTTTGAGTTTCCAGAAGGGCACTTGATTGCTCATCTTGATTATATGAGACCGGTGGCAAAGATGTTGCGAGGTTTAGGGTGTAAAGTTGTGGTTGGCCAAGCTGGGCGAACCATTGTTAGCACTCACTATATAAAGGATTTGAAGGTTAATTATATTAAGCTTCATCGAAGCCTAATAAAGAAAATCGATCAAAGGCATGAGAACCAACTGTTTGTCCGAAGCTTAATTGGGGCATGCGGTGACTCCCCAACTCAAGTTATTGCCGTTGGAGTCGAGACAGAACAAGAAAAGAACACCTTGATAGAGTTAGGCATTAACGGCTATCAAGGGAGATATTTCGACGAAGAACAACAAATTATCCCTTTGCCTAATCAAGCTGAAAAGGTCGCGAAAGCGGAATCTGTTGTGAAAGTTGGACGAAGAAATCGATGGCGTAAGAGTAGTAGTTAACAATGAATTTTAAAGCGATTTTAGACAAGATAAAGCCAACGAATAATAAAGACAGCTCTCAAGTTGTCATGTTAGGCAACGATGCCATTTATATTTCATCGACAGAACAAGAACCTCAAGTAACCAGCATTCCCGTGGTTAATGGGGACTGGGAGAGTGCGCTAAAAAAATCGCTTAGCAGTGAGGCGTTTACCAGTAATAGCCTCCAGCTGATTGTCTGTGCTAACTACTACCAAACCTACCAAATTGATAAACCGGACATTCCAGAGAGTGAATGGTCGGTTGCCTTGCCTTTTTTACTCAAAGATCTTGTCTCTGAAAGAGTGACTGAAATTATCGCGAGTGCAGTCGCGTTACCGACGTCGAATAAGCTGCAAGTGTATGTTCTGCCTAAAAAACTGTTAGACAAGCTTTTGAATATTGCTAATTCGGTTCAGGTTGAATTAATAGGCGTTGCTCCTGAAGATGAAATCTGGGGTTACAGTGCTGGCGAACTGTCTAATTTCATCCTTTTGCAGCGCAGCGCCAATTCACACTTTAAGCTAGGTGCGTTTGTTGAAAATACTGTTTGCTTTCAAAGAACCATCCGTAGTGTTGTTCCACCTTTAACGGGTGTTGCATCAAGCGCTCTGCAGTTAGATGGTCTTGCTCTAGAACTTCAACGCTCGATTGATTACCTTTCTTCTCAAATCAAAGGCACCCAGCTTCACCAGCTTAAAATCTGTTGTGACGAAGAAGATGAAGCAGAGTTACAAAGTGCCTTAAACAGTACATTGAGCTCGACAGTTTCACTGTTGGTTGAAGGTGAGCGTGATAATTCAGAGAGTTTGTTGCTTAAACTTGCAGCTGAAAAAGAGACGTTTAAGGTCAATCTTTACCCTGAACACCTTAAGCCTAAAAAAGAATATTTTACGCTGACCAATGTTGTTGCGAGCTGGGGAGTAGTTTGTGTTTTGATGCTTGGTGGTTACTTCGCAATGCAGTATCAAGTTTCTAATCTAGATAAAGAGCTAACAGCCCTGCAACAAGACTCGAATCAACTTAACAAGCAAGTTAACCAATTGAATAGTAAGTTAACTCAGCATAAACCGTCTCCAGAGAAAGTCGCGGCGGTTGCGCGTCTCAAACGTGAGACTGAGGCTAAAAAAGAGGCTTTGAAGGCTGTTGGACAATACGACGAATCCCAACAAGTCGGGTATTCTGGCGTCATGAATTCCTTAGCTAAATTAGGCCGAAATGACATTTCTCTTTCGCACATCTACATGACCCACGATACTTTAGATCTTAGTGGCTTGGCTCGTAACGCAAATGTCGTTCCGAACTGGATTGGTCAGTTTAAAAGTGAGCTTAATTTAGTCGGACGCACTTTTGAAAAACTAAAAATTGGCCGTAATGATCAGGATGTGGTGACGTTTGAGCTAAGTACTCGTCGGGAGAGTAAATAATGCAGCAGTGGAACCAGCTGAGCGATAAGTTTCTTGCATTAAGTCAAAGAGAAAAATGGCTACTTTTTATGTGTGGTTTTGTTGGCCTATCGATGTTGTTGTTCACCTTATTGGTTGAGCCTGCGTATCTCGATCTACAAGCTAAAAATGCCAAGGCGAGCAGCCTGACTCAATCGAATCAAAGGCAGCAAGGTGAGTTACTTGTTCTGCAAGCTCAGTTAAACAAAGACCCAGACAAAGAAATTAATCGAGAGTACAAAAAGCTGCTGGTGGAGAGCCAAGATCTCTCTCTTCAGCTTTCTCAGATTGTTGATGGATTAATCACACCTTCTCAAATGTCGCAGTTACTGGAGAGCGTTCTTAACGCCGGTAATGGACTAAAGCTTGAATCGCTAGAGTCATTAAAACCAGAAGCGATTTCGAACAATAAAGAGACCAGCGAATATTCAGGCTACTTTCTTCACCCTGTAAGAATGGAGCTAACCGGCAGTTACTTTGATATCTCAGCTTACCTTCAAGCACTTGAGTCTCTACCTGTGAGTTACTACTGGCGCACATTTGAATACTCAGTAGAAGAATATCCTAAAGCTCGACTGGTGTTCGAGGTTTACACATTAGGTACTAGACAGGAGTTTATCGGTGGTTAGAACTCTTTTGTTGTCCTTGCTATTTAGTAGCTCTTTTGTGTGGGCTGAGCAAGATCCCACGGCGCCATTAGGCTGGCTTTCACCTCAACAGAAAACGGCGCCTGCTAAGAAAGCACCAACTCGTTATCGCTTGCCTTCTTTAGAAAGCATCGTGTGTAAGGGAGATACGCCTTGCTATGCGATTATGAATGGTCAGATTCTCGGACAAGGGGAAACGATCAGAGGGTACCGAGTTAAGAACATAGATCCAGAATACGTCACTCTGCAGAGAAGCTCTAAGCAGTGGAAATTAGAGATGTTCTCTTTAGATGTTAAGAATAATTAAGGTTAGAGTGAAGACATGCGTAAACTTGTAGTAGCAATCCTAGTGTCATCTTTAGTCGGCTGTTCGATGGGGCATAGAGATCCTGTTGAGATCAAAGAGTCTTTAAACGAATCAATTAATGAAGCCAATAGCAGAGCGCTTCATGAGCTGCCTTCGTCGGTTCAAGATGACCTTATGCCTCAGCTTAATTCTGACTCGATGTCTCCGGGGATGGAAACGGTTAAGCGTTTTCGTATTCAGGCAAAAGGCGTTGAAGCGAGAACTTTTTTTGCCAGCTTAGTGAAAGGTACGGAATATAGTGCGGCTATTCACCCAAGTGTGTCTGGAAACCTTACGCTTAATCTAACGGACGTGACGTTAGATGAGGTACTGGCTGTTGCTCAAGATATGTATGGCTACGATATTGAAAAGCGTGGCAAAGTGATTCAAGTTTATCCTGCCGGTCTTCGCACCGTAACGATCCCTGTCGATTACTTACAAGTTAAGCGTTCTGGTCGCTCACTAACGACGATCACCACCGGCACGATCTCTAACTCAGATTCGAATTCATCGAGCTCTTCAAACTCGAACTCAAACTCGTCAAATTCATCTAACTCTTCTAATTCATCAAACTCGACATCGAATGGTGGTACAGAGATTGAAACGACCTCTGAAAGTGATTTTTGGCCACAGCTTGAAGCGGCGGTTGCTCACTTAATTGGCTCGGGCGATGGGCAAAGCGTTGTCGTGACCCCGCAAGCGAGTGTGATTACGGTTCGTGCTTACCCTGACGAAATTCGTGAAGTTCGTGAGTTCTTAGGCATTTCTCAGAAGCGTTTGCAGCGCCAAGTTATCTTGGAAGCCAAAATCATGGAAGTGACCTTGAGTGATGGTTACCAACAAGGTATTAGCTGGTCCAATCTATCTAAATCTATTGGTAGCGGTGGTGTTGTTATTGACCGCCCTACAAGTACTCTACCGCCGTTAGATGCGATCAGTTCTCTACTCGGTGGGCAAACTAATGTCACGATCTCTGATGGTAGCTTCGAAGCGGTTTTGAGCTTTATGGATACTCAAGGTGACCTTAACGTTCTATCGAGCCCGCGAGTAACGGCTGCGAACAACCAAAAAGCAGTTATCAAAGTGGGAACCGATGAGTATTACGTAACAGATTTATCAAGCTCAGTCGGTAGTGGTGATAACGCGAATGTGGCTCCTGAAGTTGAGCTCACTCCCTTTTTCTCTGGTATCTCTTTGGATGTAACTCCTCAGATAGATGACAAAGGGGGCGTATTTTTACATGTTCACCCTGCCGTTATTGAGGTCGAGGAAGAAGTGAAAGAGCTCAACCTTGGTTCTACAACGGGTTTGGTGCAACTTCCTTTAGCGAAAAGCTCTATTCGAGAGTCTGACTCAGTGATTCGAGCTCGAGATGGCGATGTGGTTGTTATTGGTGGTTTGATGAAATCCAACACCAGTGATGTGACTTCTAAAGTTCCATTCCTCGGTGATATTCCAGCCTTAGGTCATTTGTTCCGTAATACCAATCAGTTAACGCAAAAAACTGAGCTCGTGATCTTGCTTAAGCCAACGATCGTGGGTGTGAATACTTGGCAAAATGAGTTGGAGCGTTCACGTGATCTTCTTCAGCAGTGGTTCCCTGATGAAGAGTAATTGCTTACTTTCTCAATATAGAGTGGCAGTGTCTCACTAAGCTAGGTCGTCGTATGTATCAAGCTCACTTTGGTTTTGAACAACTGCCATTTACCTTAACGCCGAATACCGATTTCTTCTATGGTTTAGCGCCTCATTTCGAAGCGATTCAGACGGTAATCTCGGCGTTGGAAATGGGCGAGGGCGTGATTAAGGTGACCGGAGAGGTAGGCACTGGAAAAACCATGGTTTGCCGGATGTTGGTCAATCACCTACATGACTGTACAGCTCTGATCTACTTACCAAACCCTGTGTTATCAGGGGCAGACTTGCGCCAGGCGGTTGCAACAGAGCTTGGTTTAGCTGTCGATAATGAAGCAACCTTGGTTGATAACATTCAGCATAAGCTCATTGAATTGCACAATTCTGGTTTAAGAGTGGTGGCTATTCTTGATGAAGCTCAGGCTCTATCGGATGAAGCGCTCGAAACATTAAGGTTGTTTGGTAACCTTGAAACGGAAGATAAAAAACTGCTGCAGATTGTCTTATTAGGTCAGCCAGAATTGGATGCTCGATTAGAGGCTTACCACCTAAGGCAGTTTCGCCAAAGAATCACATTTAGTTCGACACTGAGACCGCTGAATCTCGATGAAACGGTGGCTTATATTGATAATCGAATCGCTAAATCTGGTGGCAGCCCTGAGTTATTCAGCTTGAATCAAAAAAAGGCGATCTGTCGTTCGTCGTTAGGTATCCCTAGATTGATAAACCAACTTTGCCATAAGGCTCTATTGCTTTCGTTCAGTGAAGATAAGAAAAGTATCGACAACCAACATCTTTTTTCAGCTATGCATGAAACGTACGATGTGTGTAAGCCTAAATTTAAAACGCCAATACTGTGGGGTTGGAATTAATTATGAGCGTCATTAACAACGCCTTGTCTGAATTGGCAAAGAAAAAGTCAGCGACTTCGATTGAAGCGGCAGTCGTACCTAAAGTAAAAACGCGTTCCCCCCTAGTTTGGGTTGTTGCAGGTTTTACTTTGAGCTTAGCGATGGGCGGTTGGGCGATATCGCAAGGCCCTGTGATTGATCAGTCTATTGTTGAGCAGTCAATCTCAACTCGAGATTTACAGGTTCAAGTCTCTGTCGTTGATGATTCAAATGGCATTCAGGAAGTTGCTCAACCTATCTCATCGCCAACTAAGAAATTGGTGACACTAGACTCTGCGATCCTTTCAACAGAAAACACTGCGATGGCAAAAAGCGCTCAATCTAAGCCTAGTGTTTCCGAATCAGTTGTTATGTCTGCCCCAAAAGCGACAAAACAACAAACACCGGCTAAACCTCTAAGCACGCCTAAAACGATTAGGACTGACATCCCCCAACCGATTTACGTTGCTAGTGTGGCAAAAAAAGCCCCTGCGTCTATCTCTAATGAGCCTGTAGCCTCTGGTGATTCAGAAAATAGCGGAATGTTGATCGAACAGGTTGAGTTAACTCCGGAACAGCTATCTGTGAATGCACAAGGTCGAGCTCAGAAAGCGCTTGATGCGAACGATCTTACTGGTGCGTTGAAGGGCTACACTGAAGCTCTACGCTACACGCCACGAAATGAAGATGTCCGTCAGAAACTTGCGATTCTCTATTTTGGTAAAGGCGATACTCGCAAAGCCTATGAGCTTTATCAGTCTGGAATTAAGCTCAACATCAACAGTGAAAAATTGCGATTAGGGTTATCTAAACTGCTGGTTAAAGCGAATCAATCAGAAGCGGCGCTGAGCCCTTTAGTACACATGCCTCCGCATCCAACTCAAGAGTATCTAGCAATGCGTGCGGCGTTGAGCCAAAAATCACAGCAAGAAGAAATCGCACTCGAGAGTTATCAAAAGTTGGTTGAGGTCGATTCAGATAACGCTCGCTGGTGGTTGGGCTTAGCGATTCAGCAAGAACGCCAACTCGACTTCACGGCTGCTAAAGCGTCATACCAAGGTGCGTTAACCAGAGTCGGTATCTCATCTCAATCACAAAGCTTTGTGCGTGACCGGTTAAAAATACTCAATGCTTTAGAGGAGAGCGGCGATGCAAATTAGATTAAGAAAAAGACTTGGTGATTTGCTTGTCGAAGAAGGCATTATCACCGAGGCTCAAGTTGAACAAGCACTGGCCGCTCAGAAAAGTACTGGGCGTAAGCTCGGTGATGCTCTAATTGAGCTTGGCTTCTTGTCAGAACAGCAAATGCTGAGCTTTTTGTCGCAGCAGTTAGCGATTCCTCTTATTGATTTAAGCCGAGCCGTTGTCGATGTTGAAGCGGTACAGCTTTTGCCAGAAGTACATGCTCGTCGCCTTCGTGCCTTAGTGATTGGGCGCCAAGGTGACACTTTACGTGTTGCTATGAGTGACCCAGCCGATCTGTTTGCCCAAGAGTCTTTGCTTGGTCAGCTCGGCGATTACGCGCTGGAATTCGTTGTTGCTCAAGAAAGGCAATTGGTTGATGGCTTCGATCGCTATTATCGAAGAACCAAAGAGATCGCCTCGTTTGCAGAACAGCTTCACGCTGAACACCAAGTTAATGATGCCTTTGATTTCGATATCGCTGAAGAAGACAGTGATGAAGTTACCGTCGTTAAGCTGATCAACTCGCTATTTGAAGATGCTATTCAGGTTGGTGCTTCGGATATTCATATCGAGCCAGATTCAAACGTATTGCGTCTTCGTCAGCGTATTGATGGCGTACTGCATGAAACATTGCTGAATGAAGTGAATATCGCTTCTGCACTTGTACTGCGCTTGAAGCTGATGGCAAACCTCGATATCTCAGAGAAACGTCTTCCTCAAGATGGTCGCTTTAATATCCGAGCTAAAGGTCAGTCGGTTGATATTCGTATGTCGACCATGCCAGTACAGCACGGTGAATCAGTGGTTATGCGTCTTCTTAACCAGTCAGCAGGCCTACGTAAACTAGAAGAGTCGGGCATACCGAGTGATCTGTTGGTTCGTCTGCGTCAACAATTGCGCCGTCCACATGGCATGATTTTGGTTACCGGACCAACCGGCTCAGGTAAAACAACAACCTTATACGGCGCGTTAAGTGAATTAAACGAACCGGGTAAAAAGATCATTACTGCGGAAGACCCGGTGGAATACCGCCTACCTCGTGTGAATCAAGTTCAGGTAAACCCTAAGATCAATCTCGATTTCTCTACTATCTTGAGAACCTTTCTACGTCAGGATCCCGATATTATTCTTATCGGTGAGATGCGTGACCACGAAACCGTTGAGATAGGCTTGAGAGCTGCACTGACCGGCCACTTAGTATTAAGTACGTTACATACCAATGATGCGGTAGACAGCGCGTTGCGTATGATGGATATGGGTGCTCCGGGTTACTTGGTCGCGAGCGCTGTTCGAGCAGTAGTCGCACAGCGATTAGTTCGTAAAGTGTGTACAGATTGTAAGGTTGAGGATGAGTTAGATGAACCTCGCAAGCAATGGCTGAGCGTCCGTTTCCCTAACCAAGTAGGTGTGCCGTTTATGAAAGGCCGTGGTTGCCAGAACTGTAACTTAACCGGTTACCGCGGGCGAATTGGTGTATTTGAAATGTTGGAGCTAGAGCAAAACATGATGGATGCACTGAGAGCTAATGATGCGGTAGGTTTTGCTCAAAAGGCGAGACAGTCTGAAAACTATAAACCGTTATTGGCTTCTGCGATGGAATTGGCTCTGCAAGGTGTCGTGAGTCTTGATGAGATAATGCATCTTGGCGAAGGTGATGCGTCCGGTGCCACTGACCCAATTTATCTGTAGGGGTAGAATGATATGCCAACGTATCGTTATGTAGGTCGCAGCTCTGATGGTAGTCAAGTAAGTGGGCAATTAGACGCGAATAACGAAGATCTTGCTGCTGAAAGCTTGATGAGTAAAGGGATCATTCCAACCTCTATCAAACTGGGCAAAAGTGGTGGTTCAGTCTTAGATATGGATGTATCGAGTCTGTTCTTTCCGAGTGTACCGTTAGAGGTGTTGGTTCTGTTTTGTCGACAGTTATACAGCCTAACCAAAGCGGGTGTACCACTATTAAGATCGATGAAAGGCCTCACTCAAAACTGCGAAAATAAGCAGCTGAAAGCCGCCTTGGAAGAGGTGGTTGCTGAGCTAACCAATGGTCGCGGCTTAGCGGCGTCAATGCAGATGCACCCAAAGGTATTCAGTCCGTTGTTTGTCTCGATGATTGGCGTTGGTGAAAACACAGGCCGTCTAGATCAGGCTTTACTGCAATTAGCTGGATATTACGAACAAGAAGTTGAGACTCGCAAACGAATTAAGACTGCGATGCGTTACCCAACATTCGTGATCAGTTTTATCTTGATTGCAATGTTCATTCTTAACATCAAGGTTATTCCACAGTTCTCAAGCATGTTTGCGCGCTTTGGTGTCGACTTGCCGCTGCCTACTCGTATCTTGATTGGTATGTCTGAGTTCTTTGTGAATTACTGGGGCTTAATGCTTGGAGTGATCTTTGGTCTTATCTTCGCTTTTAAAGCTTGGGTGAAGACAGACAAAGGCTTGGAAAAGTGGGATCGATTACGCTTAAAAATGCCGGTCATTGGCGGGGTAGTGAATCGAGCACTGTTGTCACGCTTCTCGCGTACTTTTGCTTTGATGCTTAAAGCGGGTGTTCCACTGAACCAGTCGCTAGCGCTTTCGGCGGAAGCTTTAGATAACCGTTTTCTAGAGTTGCGAGTTCAAGCCATGAAATCGGCCATTGAAGCCGGTAGTACGGTTTCGTCGACCGCGATTAACAGCGAAATTTTCACACCGCTCGTGATACAAATGATCTCCGTCGGTGAAGAGACGGGTCGTATTGATGAGCTATTACTTGAAGTGGCTGATTTTTATGACCGCGAAGTCGATTACGATCTGAAAACCTTAACCGCCAGAATTGAACCCATTTTGTTAATCATCGTTGCAGGCATGGTGCTGATTTTGGCGCTAGGTATCTTCTTGCCGATGTGGGGAATGTTGGATGCGATCAAAGGCTAGGGAATGCTAAATAACCTACAACGCTCACGTTTTGTTATTTGGACAGTGGTTATTCTTTTTCTTATTGTCGGTGTGCTTTCGGCATTCAAAACGGTAGAAGAAGAAGCGACTAACACGGCATTTATCGTCGCGAGCAAGCGGATTTTAGAGCAAGCCAATTTGTTCAAACAGCAGTATTTGTTATCGGGTGCTGGGCAAGAAGAAGGCTCGGAACCCCCAAAGATCTACAGCAGAACTGGGTGGGTAATGCCTATCCAAGGTACGGAGCGAGACTGTAATTATTGGCTGGATCAATTATATCCTCAAGGGAGCATTTTAGGGCTAAGCTCTCCAAGAGTTGAAGATAAAAGTGATAACAGACACTTTCACTGTAGTTATCATTATACTGATAAATATCAGGTAGATATATTACTTGAAAGAGAAAGGTTTAGTGTAAAAGCCAATATTTTGGCTTTGTGAAAATATTGACAGTTTTAGTATGGTTTTATACGTGCGCGAATGTATAATGCGCGTTAATAATTAGATGAGTAGGTAGAAAATGCTTAAGAATCAAAAGGGTTTCTCCCTTGTCGAATTAGTGATAGTGATCGTAGTTGTTGGTTTATTGGCGGTCGCTGCGTTGCCTCGTTTTCTTGATGTGACGGATGAAGCCAAGAAATCCAGTATTGAAGGTGTCGCTGGTGGCTTTGCAACGGCTGTTTTGTCAGCAAGAGCACAATGGGAAGCGGAAGCAAGGCCGTCAGAGAAGATAGGTGTTGAAACATACAATACTGTAAACTATGATGGTGTTGATTTTTGGTTAACAAGATCAAAGAACAGTAACAACGTCGATACTGATTTTCGAGACGGCTATCCGTGGACTCTGAACAACAATTCGAGCACTGCGCCACAAGATATTTCAGATGAAACATGTTCTGAGTTGATGGAAAACTTGCTGCAAAACCCACCTAAAGTTGGTGCGGTTTCAGATGTCGCTAATGACTCAAATTACAAATATTCAGCGCAAGCGAATTCAACTGATGCAACCTGTACTTACGTTCAATTAGAAGGTAGTACAGAACATGAATTTGTTTACGAAATTAAAACTGGTCGTGTGACCGTAACTTTGCAGTAAGTCTGCGTAAAATTAAACATAGAGAGAGCTTAACTATGAAAAGACAAGGCGGTTTCACCCTAATCGAACTAGTGGTTGTAATTGTTATTCTAGGTATTCTTGCTGTAACTGCGGCACCACGTTTCCTAAACCTGCAAGATGATGCGAAGAACGCAACTCTTGAAGGTCTAGCGGGTGCTATCCAAGGTGCATCTGGCATTATTTATGGAAAATCTGCAATAGAAGGTGAAGAAGCACTGTCTTCAGCTCAAGTAACAACTACAAGTGGTAACGTTGATACGGTATTTGGTTACCCAGCAGCAACATCTACAGCTATCCAAACAATTGTTCAAGGTGTAGGTGCTGGTGAGGACTTTGAATTTATTAAAGTAAGCGGCGCTACGTCAGCATTGTTTGGTATTAACGGATACACTACTAACTGTGTCGTATACACTCAAGCAACAGCAGCTAACGTGGAAGCTACAGCTAACGTTGTAGAAGATGCAAACTGTGCACCGTAGGTTTTCAGTTTAGATTGAGGCCAGCACTTGTGCTGGCCTTTTTTCTATCTACGACACATAAATATCAAAACTATTCATATACATAAGATCACTACATTCGTTATCTTGTATAATCAGTATTCGCTTGGCAGTTAGAGGCTCATTATGGATAGCAGCCCAAAATCCAACGGCTTTACTCTGGTAGAGCTTGTTATCGTTATTATATTGATTGGTATTGTTTCCTTGTTTGCATCTAGCCGTTATGTGAGCTCCTCTTCCTTTTCAACCTACCTTGTTCAAAGCGAAGTATTAGCCTCATTGCGATTAGTTCAAAATCGTGCAATGAGTCGTGCTGGTTATTGTAACCGTTGGCTGTTAAATCCAAGCCAGACTCAAGCTATTCAAGTATCTCCTTCTAGTACTGAAGATATTTGTTCTGAGGCATTCCCTTCTGACGTTACGGATTCCAGCTTTGTTGACGGAACACAGAATAAAGTGGCCTTTAAGCTACAAACTGATACCAATGTTTCGTACCTTGATTTTGATAGATTAGGCCGATCTCAGCAATGTTTAGTGTCGAATTGTCAGCTTGAGATCTCTTCGACTGTTAATGATGATTCAATTTCAGTGTGTATTAATACTGAAGGGTATATCTATGGATGCTAAACAAAAAATCCGCCCCCAAGGCTTTTCCCTAATAGAAATGATCGTTGTGATTACCCTTATTGGTTTTGCTTTAGCTGGACTTACCGCGTCTTTGTACCCGCGTTCAATTCAGACCGCAGAACAAATAACATCAGTTAAAGCTGCTGATCTTGGTCGCTCAGTACTTGATGAAGTAATGGGGCGCGGGTACGACCAATTTTCAGGCGTGAACGGAGGAGTGCCTGAATGTGCAGTCTCAACAATTTCAACCCCAGCTCAACAACTGTGCACGTTACCCAATGATTTGGGACCTGACATCGGAGAAACTGACGCTAATGGTAACTTGGTAAAGAGCTTAGCTAATGATGTTGATGATTTTCATGGTTTAAGAGGACGTGTTGAAGATGTTCTTGATAGCGATCTCAGTGATGCGGGTTATCGCAATTTCAATGTCGAAATCGATGTGTTTTATGATACTGCTGTTGTTAATGACGATACGGTGATGATGTCTGGAAAGCCATCTATTATCCGAACGCACTACAAGAGGGTTGAAGTTGTGATTATTGACTCTCAGGGTAATCGCTATCCTTTTTCTGCGATTAAAGGGAATTTCTAATGCGTGGTTTTACACTGATAGAGATGATTATTACTATTCTTCTGCTTTCTATTGTAGGTCTATTTTTGGGAAATGTTATTCAACAGGGTATGGGGATTTATGTTGATAGCACCGCTCGTGAAGCTTTGATACAACAAGGTAAATTTGTCACGGAGCGAATGACTCGAGAATTAAGAGAAGCCGTCCCTAACAGTATTTTGATTGAAAATGATTGTATTGAATTTTTGCCGATTATCAATAGTGCGATTTATCAAGAACTTCCGGCACCAGAGGCAAAATCAGCAGTGATACGAATATTGCCAATAGACAAAAGCATTTCTCAAGGGGAGCGAGTTATTGTTTACCCTAACGACCCGAATACGATGCGTCTTGATCCAACGACAGAAGGTCAAATTGCAGAGGTAAAAGAGAATGTTGACTTTAATACCTCTGCTGCAGTGATGGTTGACGTTGAGTTAACGCAAACTACAGGTTTTGAGATTAGCTCTCCAGGTAAACGCCTTTATTTTTATCTTTCTCCCGTAGCTTATTGTCACGTCAATTCTAGTATTTTTCGTTATGCTAATTACGCCTTGTCTCGCTCATTACTCTCTCCAGAAGCATTAGGCAATGGCGTATTAATGGCTGAAAATGTAAAAAACGCAGATTTTCAAAACTTAGCACATGAATTGCAAAGAAATGGGCTAATTAGACTTGAAATGTTGTTTGCTGATAAAGGAGAGGAAATTCAATTTGTCCATGATGCCCTTATCTATAATGCCCCGTAAACAATCGGGGAGTGGTTTAATCCTAGTTATATTCATACTAGTGGTTATGGCTTCGGTTGCTATGGTTGCCAATCAAAATCAAGAACGTAACAGTGATCAATTAATTTCAAGCCTGATTGGTACTCGGGCTGAAATGGCCGCGCGATCTGGTGCACAAATAGACATTAGCCGATTTTATCAAACCACGACAGAAGGTAGTTGTCATGCTTCTACCACCCAAAGCATAAGCTTTTCAGGTGAAGGGCTAGCTCAATGTGGGGCGGAAGTCAGTTGTCAGTCTATTGGAGTTTTAGACAACGGTATCAATGTATATCAACTAATCTCGAAAGGAAGTTGTTCGGTTGGAAGCTTGGTTTTACAACGAATAGTAGAGGTTGGTATTCGAGATGATAATTAGATTTTTTTTCATATTAGTGCTACTTAACGTCTCTTTTTCATCATTAGCTACGGATTATGTCCTGCAAGTGAACCGTCCCACTTGTACTAGTAATAGCTGGTCCGTTAACGGCAACCAATATAAATGTAATTATGGCATCGTTAAGCTTGGTAAAGGGGATACTCTTTCATCTGATATTGATGCTGTATTAATTGCAGACGGTGGCTTTCAATTTGAAGGCAAGAACAAAGTAGGAAATTTGTCCGCCACAATCGATCTAGAAGCGAGTTATGGTGATTTTGAGTGGAAAAGTTACTCAACCAACCTTTCAGAGCTGTTGGGTAGCTTTGTTGGTAATAGTACACCTGTTGATTTTGATTCAGTATCTGTTGAGGGCTTTATTGAGACTGGAGGTGATATTGAAATCCACAATAGCAATGTTGTGGGGGCTATTGACTCTAAAAACAACGAGGTAGAGATATCTGACTCTAAAGTCTCCGGTAACATTACCGCGAGCAATGAGGTGGAGTTGAGCGATTCTGAGGTAGATGGAGATATAAGTAGTAAAAATTCCCTTATAACGATTGAAAGTTCCGAAGTTCAAGGGAATATTTCAACTACAAACAAAATTGTAATGGAGGCGTCGGTCGTGTTTGGTGAGCTAACGAGCACGAATGAAACCATCACTATTGAAAGTTCTGAAGTTGAAGGGAATATTTCAACTACAAACAAAATTGTTATCGAGGGCTCCCAAGTCTCTGGTGACATTACGAGTTCTTCTGAAATTGTAGAACTCGATGACTCTTATGTTATTGGTGATGTTAAAGCAGGGCAACCTAACTGGGGGACGGTTTATGTCAGTAATGGAACGGTGGTTGATGGTACTTGTTTGTATAAAACCGTGCCAGAAAGTGCGTGTGGGATAGAAGCACTACCCGATCCGATTGCCTTATATCATTTAGATGAAACAACATGGAATGGCTCGAACAATGAGGTAGTAGATAGCTCTGGTAACCAATTACATGGTAAATCGGTGAATGGAGCAACACCAGAGCCTGCATCTGAATTATCTGCGATCCCAACTATTGATTCTCTTGGAACTTGTGGTTTCGGAGGCTTTAATAATGATTTAAATCAATATATTAATATACCACATGATAATATTTTAAATATAGATAAAAACTTCACAATATCAGCCTGGGTTAAGCCTGTTCGTTACCCTACATCCGGTTTGTATTCTATTTTATCGAAAGATAATAACTATGAGTTTCACTTAAACTCAAGTGGTAAAATATTCTGGTGGTGGCAAGATAAAAACAAAAATGGGAACGGAAATGCTCAAACAAGAACATTAACAAGTGAAGTTAGTATTCCATTAAATGGTTGGTCGTTTATTACGCTTAGATATGACTCGGAAAATTATAGTAATAATAAATCTCTGGCTAGCATATTTATTAATGGAGAGGAACAGGGCGAACTTTTAATAAATGCAAATCGAAAGCTAGTAAATAATACTAAGCCTTTACAGATAGGCCAAGACCAGAATTTTTCAGGGCGGGCTTTTCATGGTTATATCGATGAAGTTCAAATTTTTGAACAGCCATTAACGAATAAACAAATTTTCCAATTATATAACCAGGCGCACTTATGTTCATATGTACCAGGTGATTCTATCGATCACTTTGAGTTTGAGCATTCAGGTAGCGAACTTACGTGCAACGCTGAAGAAGTGACGGTTCGTGCATGTGCTAATGAATCCTGTTCAGAACTGGTGACAGGAGATATTGATGTCACTTTATCTCCTGCAAATGTAGCAGGTGGTGGAGGTTGGGTTGGTGGTAATCAAATTCAGTTATCTAGCGGTACAGGAATATATTCAGTTCGAAAGAATACTGCGGGTAACTTGAGCATTGGCGTTATTGACTCTGATCCTGCGGTCAAACCAGGAGGGGAAACATTATGTTCGAGTGCTGGAGGTGGTCTGGGAAGCGGCAACTGTAACATTGAGTTTTTTAGTAGTGGTTTTGTCTTAGATGTACCCGACAAAATAGCGAACAGGCCAGTAACTGGTCATATTAAAGCGGTCAAAAGCTCTGATGATGCTCAAAGGTGTTTACCAAGTTTCCAGAACACTTCAAAGAATATCGAATTCTTTGGTAAGTACATTACCCCCGATTCTTCTGTCATTATTGGTAGTCCTATTATTGGTTTAGAAGTTGGCAGTGTTAAAAAAGATCTGGCGATGAACAGCGCTTCCCCAAAAGTATTTGCCGTTGATTTTGATAATTATGGGGAAGCAGAGTTTGATGTTAGTTATATTGACGCAGGAAAGTTACAACTTAATGCTCAGTATGAAGGTTCTGATGATGAACTTGGATTGGATATGCAAGGGAGTACCCAGTTCGTAAGCTTCCCTAAGCAGCTCAATATACAAGCTAAAAATACGGCTGGAAATAGTGGTTCCTGTGTAACTGAAGATTTAAGTTGCTCCGTTTTTGCGAAAGCCGGTGAGGCTTTTACATTAAATATTTGGGCTTCCGGCGATACTGGAGTAGTTACTCCTAACTTTAGCTCACAAGATATTTCTTTGAGTCATGAACTTAAGGCTCCAGTAGTTACCGGTACAGAACCTGGTTTACTTGGTAATGTTTCTTACAGTCATACCGCAATTAGTTCTGGGGTTAACTCTGTCGCTCAAAGTGTTTCTGAAGTAGGTATTTTTAACTTTTTAGTTGAAGAGTTACCTTCCTACTTAGGCAGCAACTCATTTACAGTTCAAGGTGCACAAACTGGTTCTGTGGGGCGGTTTACACCTTATTATCTTCATCTGAATGGCAACACACCGAGTTTTACTGAAGCTTGTTCAACATTTACGTATTTAGGACAAGCGATGGAGTTTAGTCGCTTACCTGAATTAACGGTTACTGGACGGTCGTTTGATAACGTGGGCAGTAACGGAGAGCAAGAAACGATCAATTATAAAATTGACGGTTGGTGGCGATATGCTAATCCTTGGGACTTTAGAACTTTCTGGGCAGAAAGTTCAACATTGTCAATTATTGATACCGATTCCAGTAAAGTTGTTAAAACCCAAGGTTTTGCTTGGCCGGGACAAGTCACTTTTGAATCTAACCTTCAATTGGCAAGCTTAGAAGAGGCTCAAATAGCTTATGTGAAACCGCTAACCTCCTTAGGACCAATCAATGAAGGGGTTGTCGTTCGTTTAGCTGTTAATGACACAAAAGATCTTGATGGTGTTTGTTATCAAACGAATGGAAGTTCTTCTTGCTCCGGTTTTGATTTTTCAGTTTCAGATTCACAACGTCAACGTTGGGGATACCTAGATCTAGCAGATACTTTTGGCCCTGAAACCTCAAGGGTGCAATCCGCTGTAACAAGCTACTATTTTGACGGTTTAAGCTTTAAAACGAATACCAGTGACTCTTGCAGTGACTTTTCGGTTGTGGATTTGAGCTTTGATGTTGGTAATGACTCAAGTGCTCTACCCGTTGGAGGTGGTGTTACCGCTGCCACCATAGAGTCGACGCCTATTCTTCAGTATGGCCAGGGATATATATCTTACAGTGCGCCTGGTGAGGGGAATCGAGGATCTCTAGAAAGTACGCTTGGATTTGAGTTGTTTCCGTGGTTGAGAAACGATTATAACCAAGATGGTATTTTTGACGATACTATATCGTACGAAGTTCGTTTTGGTTTGTATAGGGGGAGTGATCGAGTGATTTGGTGGAGTGAACAAAACTAGTACCACCTATTAGTGTTACGTATATTCGGTATCTACCGCGGTAACGATCGTGTGATCTACCGAGGTGAAAGTGGCTTAACAGGTCAGTAATAATATAATTTTTGCCCCTTAAGTTAGGAATCTGTAAGAAATTGCGGGTTTCAGTCCATGTTTGCACTTCAATGCCTTGCCGTAACAGCAAGGCATTGGTACATTTAGTGCAATTTTTGTCTTCTAATTCTTGCAGGATGAGCGAAGAATATGTTTAAAAAACTTCGTGGCATGTTTTCAAACGACCTATCGATTGATTTAGGTACAGCCAATACCCTTATTTATGTAAAAGGCCAAGGCATTGTTCTTGATGAGCCTTCAGTTGTAGCTATTCGCCAAGATCGTGCGGGTTCTGCAAAGAGTGTCGCTGCTGTTGGCCACGCTGCTAAGCAAATGCTTGGTCGTACGCCTGGTAACATCTCAGCGATCCGTCCAATGAAAGACGGTGTAATTGCCGACTTTTACGTAACGGAAAAAATGCTTCAGCACTTCATCAAACAAGTGCATGACAACAGTGTGCTTAAACCAAGTCCTCGTGTTTTGGTTTGTGTACCTTGTGGTTCAACACAGGTTGAGCGTCGTGCTATCCGTGAATCAGCGTTAGGTGCTGGTGCTCGTGAGGTTTACCTAATCGATGAGCCTATGGCTGCTGCGATTGGTGCTGGCCTACGTGTCTCTGAGCCAACAGGTTCAATGGTTGTTGATATCGGTGGTGGTACTACTGAAGTTGCGGTTATCTCACTGAACGGTGTGGTTTACTCGTCTTCTGTTCGCATTGGTGGTGACCGTTTTGATGAAGCGATCATCAACTACGTTCGTCGTAACTACGGCAGCTTGATCGGTGAAGCGACAGCAGAGAAGATCAAACACGAAATCGGTTCAGCTTACCCTGGCGATGAAGTCGAAGAGATCGAAGTACGTGGTCGTAACCTTGCTGAAGGTGTGCCTCGTAGCTTTAGCCTAAACTCAAACGAAATCCTTGAAGCACTTCAAGAGCCTCTATCTGGCATCGTATCTGCAGTGATGGTTGCACTTGAACAGTGTCCACCAGAGCTGGCTTCTGATATCTCAGAAAACGGTATGGTACTAACGGGTGGTGGTGCACTGCTTAAAGACCTTGATCGTCTGTTAACAGAAGAAACAGGTATCCCTGTTGTTGTTGCAGAAGAGCCATTAACGTGTGTTGCTCTAGGTGGCGGTAAAGCGCTAGAGATGATCGACATGCACGGCGGCGATCTGTTCAGCGAAGAATAATATCTAGTGTTAGGCTCTTTTCTTATCTAGTTTTATGTAAAGAGCCTAGGACCTTGTCTATAGGATCAAATGTAGCTCTAGGACCAAATATAGAATGAAGCCAATTTTTGGTAGAGGTCCCTCTCTACAATTGCGCCTGTTTTTTGCTGTAATTTTATCAGCCAGCCTTATGCTGGCTGATAGTCGTTTAGATGCTTTCTCAAATGTTCGCTATCTATTAAACAGCATGGTTGCGCCTATTCAATATGCAGCCAACTTGCCTCGCACTATGTTCGATGGTGTTTACGACCGTTTTAGCACTCGCAAAGGGTTAATTGAATCTAACCATAATATTAAACGAGAAGTCTTGCGTCTGAAGAGCGAGCTGATTCTGCTTGAGCAATATCAAGAAGAAAACAAGCGCCTTCGTAAGCTGTTAGGCTCGCCGTTTATCCGTGATGAAAAGAAAGTCGTCACAGAAGTTATGGCGGTAGACACTTCACCATATCGCCATCAAGTCGTGATCGACAAAGGTCAGATTGATGGGGTGTATGAAGGTCAGCCGGTGATCAACGAAAAAGGCATTGTCGGCCAAGTCACTTTCGTTGCTGCTCATAATAGTCGTGTATTACTACTCACTGATGCAAACAATGCGATTCCTGTTCAGGTTATTCGTAATGACATCCGTGTGATTGCTTCGGGCAATGGCATGATTGATGAGATCCAGCTAGAGCACATTCCAACCAGTACCGATATACAAGAAGAAGATCTGTTGGTGACATCAGGTCTTGGTGGGGTATATCCAGAAGGTTATCCAGTCGCCTATGTTACGGCCGTTGATTACGACCCGAAACGTGAGTTCGCTGTGATTAAAGCAGAGCCTGTGGTTGAGTTCGATAAGCTCAGATACCTGCTGCTTGTATGGCCTGATGAAAACAAACAGATGCAAGCGGATCAATCGAGCATAGAACAAGCATTGTTAGAGGGCGAAGATGGCCAATAGCGTTTTGAGAAGCAAGGTAGTAATTTTCTGCTCATTTTTAATAGCACTGATTCTGCAGACGATCCCTTGGCCTGGTAGCTTAGATTTATTTAGACCATCTTGGTTACTGCTGGTTACGTGTTACTGGGTTTTGGCTCTACCGCATCGTGTTAACGTGGGTAGTGCTTTGATTTTAGGCTTATTGTGGGACCTTTTGATCGGCTCTACTCTGGGTATTCGAGGCATGATGATGGCAATAGTGATGTACATTATTGCGATGAACTTCCTCGTCATTCGTAACATGGCGTTATGGCAGCAAGCGATGATCATTGCCGCGTTAACGGTCTTGTTTGAGGTGTTGATCTTCTTTGGTGAATATTTGATCCAAGATGTTGTTTTCAATCCGTTATCGTTATGGAGCGCATTGATAAACTGTATACTTTGGCCTTGGATGTTTTTATTAATGAGACGCGTGCGTCGCCATTGGCATGTGAGGTAGCGTGACGATGGAAAAGAAACATTTAGTTTTGGCATCCGGCTCTCCACGCCGCAAAGAATTGCTATCTCAACTCGGTTATGAGTTTTCTGTCCTCGTAACCGATGTTGAAGAGTGTAAACACGCTCAAGAAACCGCCGAAGAATATGTTAAGCGACTATCTTTAGATAAAGCTTTAGCTGCGTTGTCTTTATTGAAAGATAACCCTTCTGAAAGGCAGCATGTCGTTCCTAGTTCTGATACTGTAGATCATGGCTCTGATATAGTCGTTCTTGGTTCTGATACAGTCGTCGTAAGCCAAGGGCAAGTGCTTGAGAAACCCACCGATTTTGCTGACTCTAAGCGCATGCTTACTCAGTTAGCGAATGAACGTCACCAAGTGATGACGGCGGTTTCTGTGGTTTCAGAAGAAAAACAAAGAACAGAAATCATTATTACCGACGTATGGTTTAAACCCCTCAGTGAAATAGAAATAGAACAATACTGGCAAACAGGGGAGCCATGCGATAAAGCCGGTAGCTATGGGATCCAAGGTTTGGGCGGACGCTTTGTCACCCGAATCGAAGGTAGTTATTACGCCGTTGTCGGCTTACCTTTATTTGAAACGGACCAGCTACTGCAAGAATTCTTATAATTACTAACCTGAGGTGCACCATGAGTGCTGAATTGTTGCTGAACGTGACCCCGAGTGAAACTCGTGTGGCCATGATTGAAGGGGGGGCTCTTCAAGAGATCCATGTCGAACGAGATGCTCGACGCGGTATCGTAGGAAATATCTATAAAGGACGTGTAAGCCGTGTTCTTCCGGGAATGCAGGCGGCTTTTGTGGATATAGGCCTTGAGAAAGCAGCTTTTTTACACGCCTCTGATATTGTCCCACACACTGAATGTGTCGCTGAAAACGAAAAGAAACAATTTCAGGTTCGTGATATTTCAGAGCTTGTCCGTCAAGGGCAAGACATTGTGGTGCAAGTGGTCAAAGACCCTCTTGGTACTAAAGGTGCTCGCTTAACCACTGATATCACTCTACCGTCTCGTTATCTGGTATTTATGCCGGGCGCAAGTCATGTTGGTGTATCTCAACGTATCGACAGCGAGTCTGAACGTAACCGTCTTAAAAAAGTCGTGTCTCGTTACTGTGACGAACACGGTGGCTTCATCATCCGTACTGCGGCTGAAGGCGCTGACTCGAATGAACTTGCACAAGATGCCGCTTTCTTGAAGCGACTTTGGCTAAAGGTTCTTGAGCGTCGTGGTAAACACAAAGCGCGCACTCGCTTGTATGGTGAACTTTGCCTAAGCCAACGTATCTTGCGTGATTTTGTCGGTACTGAGCTGAGTAAGATTCAGGTCGATTCTCGTCTAGAGTATGAAAACCTAAAAGAGTTTACCTCTGAATACGTGCCAGAGCTGACAGACAAGCTTGAGCTGTATGAAGGTGATAAACCTATCTTTGATATGTACGATACCGAGAACGAAATTCAGCGTTCATTGGATCGTAAAGTCGAATTAAAGTCTGGTGGATATTTGATTATTGACCAAACTGAAGCGATGACCACGGTTGATATCAACACTGGCGCGTTTGTTGGTCGCCGTAATCTAGAAGAGACGATTTTCAACACCAATGTAGAAGCGACTCAAGCGATTGCTCGTCAGCTGCGTCTACGTAACTTAGGTGGCATCATCATTATCGACTTTATTGATATGTTGTCTGAGGAACATCGTAAGCGAGTACTAACTTCTTTAGAGGCTGCGCTCGACAAAGACCGTGTGAAAACCAATATTAATGGCTTCACGCAGCTTGGGTTGGTTGAGATGACTCGTAAACGTACTCGTGAAAGTATTGAGCATATCCTATGTTCGAGCTGTCCTGCTTGTGAAGGCCGCGGCAGTGTGAAGACAGTTGAAACCGTTTGTTATGAAATTCTTCGAGAGATCACGCGAGTGAATCGTGCGTACGACGCCGATAAATTTGTGGTCTATGCGGCAGCTGCCGTAGCTGAGGCGTTAGAGGGCGATGAATCTCATGCGCTTGCGGAGCTTGAAGTCTTTATTGGTAAGCAAGTTAAAATCCAGGCTGAGCCTCTGTACATACAAGAGCAGTTTGATGTTGTTATGATGTAATGGAAATTTTGTGAGCTCAAGCGTTACTCTGATTCTACGTGCATGTTTATGGTTAGTGGTTACTCTCTTAGTAACGCTAGCCATTGCCGTTACTACACTGCGTGTAGCCTTGCCCAATTTAAACAAGTATCAATCTGAAATTGAGCTTTGGGTAAACCAACACTCCGGTTTTGATTTTTCGATTCAAGATGTGGGCGGTTTTTGGCGTAACACTCACCCCTCTATTGCTCTGCAAGGCGTTAAAGCTAGCCTCCCCAATGCAGAAGATGTGACCTTCTCTGTTGAGCGTGTTGAAGTCGAGTTTGACTTGATTCAATCGCTCGTGCAGATGCGCCCGGTTGTGGCCGATCTAGTCATGAATCAAATGTATCTTGATATCCGCTCAATTGATCTGTTTGCCGGACAAAATGGCAAAGACGAACCTACAGATCCAGAGTCTTCCAAGCGAGTGATACAAGAGCTCGATAATTTACTGCTAAAAACACTCGTCGATGTAACTGCAAAAGATTCTTCTATTCTTTATCACTCTGTTTCGGGTGAAGAACGTCAGCTCGATATAGAAACCTTAAAATGGCAAAATTCAGACAAACATCACCTTGCTGAAGGTGTGGTGAGTATCAAAGATGCCAATCTAAACTCTCTGTCAGTGAGTGCTAACTTTATTGATGGTGGGTCACTGACTGATGTGACTGGTGAGTTTTATGTCAGTGCCGACAGCATTTCTGTTAAGCCATGGCTTACGCATTATATGCAGGCGGAATCCGGCATTGAAACGGGTACTGTGAGCTTGAATAGCTGGCTTACGCTGCGAAATAGCAAGCCAGTGAGCGCTTATGTTGAGGTTTTACCCTCAGAACTGGCGTGGAACGAAGATGGCGAGCATGACCTCATGCTTGAGTCCGGTGTCTTTAAGTTGTCGCCGACTGATGATGGTTGGCAAGTAAATGGTCACTCACTAAACCTTAGAACGGATGACACACCTTGGCCGGAACTCGACGTAGCGTTCAAGTGGAATCAAGGTCCATGGCAACTCAACATTTCTGAGCTGGATATTGCGACTATTACTCCGTTGATTAAGCTGCTGCCTGACTCTGAACAATCAACCAAAATGATTAACGTATTGGCGCCGGGCGGCTCTGTTTCTGATATCCGTGTTTCCATGGGTTCGGGAATTGACAGTTTACGTTATTCAGCCAGTTTTTCTGATCTTGCTATCGAGCAGTGGGAACTAGTCCCAGGCTTTAGCCAAGTGTCTGGTAGTGTGTTTGGTTCGGCCTCGGAAGCGAAAGCTAGCCTGCATGTTATTGACGATGTGTTCCCTTATGGTGACGTATTCCAAGCTCCTTTGAATATCAAACAAGGTCAGGTTGATATTGTTTGGCAGCAAGATGAAAACGGCTGGAAGCTGTGGTCAGACAAAATCACAGCTGCCACCCCCGATTTACAAGTACTAGGCGCATTCCGCTTAGACTTCCCAAAAGATGCGAGCCCGTTTTTATCCTTCTACGGCGAAGCGGACGCTTACAATGTCGGTGAAACATGGCGCTACTTACCTACACTGGCTCTTGGGCAAGATCTAACAGACTACCTTTCAACTGCGATTCAAGCCGGTAAAGCGGATACCGTAAAACTGTTGTGGCATGGTGATTTGTCTCAATATCCATACACTAACCACGATGGTATTTTCCAGGTTTGGGTTGGCTTAGAAGATGCGAAATTCAGCTTTGATACCGCGTGGCCACTGATTACTGATCTTCAGCTTGATCTGTTGTTTGAAAATGATGCGATGCATCTGGATTCTCGCTCAGCTCAACTGATGGATGTGACGGCAGATCGAATCACAGGACGCATTCCTTATTTAGGGGAAGGCGGCCATATTGAAATTGAAGCTAAAGCGACGGCGTCTGGCAACGCAGTACGCGATTACATGACGTCTTCGCCACTGGTGGGCTCGGTAGGCGCAGCCTTAACCGCACTTCAAGTGAGTGGTGATGTCTCTTCTGAGTTCCAGCTGAATATTCCGTTTGATTCTGAAAAAGAAGCAAGAGCATGGGGTTACGCCGACTTAAGTGGCAACCATGTTGAGATTGAAGCGCCGCCAATGGTGCTCGAGAACACCACGGGTCGAATTGAATTTGATAATGACGTAGTGACGGCAAATGGCCTCGCTGCGGATCTGCTTAACCAAGGTATCTCGCTTGATTTTAAGGGCCTTAATGATGGTCCTGGCTATGCAGTTGATATTGATGTGTTAGGTGATTGGGACGTCAAGCCTCTAGAACCTTACATCGGTGAGCAATGGTTAAGCCGCTTATCAGGTCATGCGCAATGGCAAAGCCAGATTGATATCCAGCTGAATGATATCGGCTTTACCTACCAACTAGACTTACAGTCAGACCTAAAATACTTGGCGAGTGATTACCCATATCCATTGGCGAAAAAATCACTAGAAAGTGGCTCTGCAAGGCTACAGGCATCGGGTAACCAAGAGACGATTACCGCGCGCCTGCAATTGCCAAACACCAAGTACCAAGCTGAGATTGATATCACAGGCGACGTGCCTGAGTTAACGGCGACCAACTTAGTGCTTGGTCGCGGTGGCTACAAAATTAGCCCGGTGGTGGGCCATCACGCCCTGATTCGTACAGACAAATTCAATGCCGATGATTGGTTATCGGTTGTAATGGAACCGGTAAAGCCTTCAACGGCTGTACTTAGTCAAATGAACACGCCAACCATACCTGCGCCAAGCCGTATTACCTTTGAGAGTAAAGAGCTGATCTTGGGTGGTATCTCTTGGAATGACGTCGATTTTAGTGCTAGTAAGAACAAACAGGCGTGGCAAATGGAAGTGTCTAGCCAAGAGCTAGAAGGGGATATTAACTACCTGCCTCCTTATGATTTGACAGTTTCACTGGATCGTCTGCATCTGTTTGTTCCTGAGTGGAGTGATAAGAACAACCAAGATCAGCAACTGCTGCAACGTAAAGAACAAGCTGCGCCATTGATATCCAAATTGGATAGAGAGATCCACGATGCGATGCCAAACCTGACCCTGACGCTGAACGACTTTTGGCTGCAAGGCTACAAGGTGGGTAAGGTCGATGTTGAAATGACGAGGAACGAAGATCGTATCGAGTGGAACAAAATCCAGGTGCGAAGCGGCGGTAACAAAGCGGATGTGAGTGGCTGGTGGGAACTGCAAGGTGACAAGAGTCATTCATCGTTAACCGTTGATGTTGAGGGTGAAAACAACAGCGAGCTCATGGAGCGCTTTGGTATTACTTCCGGGATTCAAAAAGCGCCATTCGCGTTGGAAGGTCAACTAAATTGGGATGGTTCGCCTTGGGGAATCAAAATGGATACCCTTGATGGCAACGTTAAAACCAAGTTTGGTAAAGGCATTATCTCGGATGTGAGCGGCGCAGCTCGATTACTTGGCCTGTTTAGCCTAGATTCGATCATCCGTAAGATGCAGCTCGATTTCTCAGATGTGTTTGATAAAGGTATGGCCTTCAACAGCATCACCGGAACGGGCGAAATTCAAAATGGTATCTTCCTGACCAATGATCTGAACATGGATGCGGTCGCAGGTGAGATGAAAATCAAAGGTATCGCTAACCTCAACACGCGTCAGGTTGATGCTGAGGTGAACTTTACCCCAGATATTACCTCGGGTATTCCCGTATTAACGGCCTTTGCGGTAACCCCTCAAACGGCGCTGTACGTATTGGCGGTGACCACGGTTATCTCGCCAGTTGTGGAAGTCTTTACCCAAGTAAATTATTCGGTGAAAGGACCATTGGATTCACCAACGGTGAGCGAACTTTCTCGTAGCTCTGGCGAGTTTCAGCTGCCAGAGAAGCTGAGAAAATTAGCCGAATAGGCCTTAAATTAGCCGAAAAGACCTTATGCCCGAGTCAGCGAATATACGGTGAAATGCTGATTTCTGAATCATAATGAATGGAGGAGCGATACACATGGATTGTGTTGGGTTGATTCAAATGACATCTGGCCCCAGCCCTGAATTGAACTTTGAGTACCTTGCTCAAGAAGTTGCAAAGTGCAAAGAGTTGGGGGCTAAGTGGGTTGTTTGCCCTGAAAACGCGTTAGTTTTTGGCAGTAAAGCCGACTATCACCAGTGTGCTGAGCCTTTTAATGATGGCCCACTGCAAAAGAAAATCTCTGAGCTAGCAAAGCTTCACAGAATTTGGATCGTCATTGGCAGTATGCCGATAAGCACAACTAACGGAGTGACGACCACCACCTTGGTGATTGATGATTTTGGTTGCCTCGTTGCTCATTACGACAAGCTACACATGTTTGATGTGGATGTCGCTGACGCCCATAAGTGCTATCGAGAGTCGGATATTTTCACTCCGGGCAACCAAGTTGTGACAGCGGAAACGCCTTTTGGTCGCTTAGGTTTGAGTATTTGTTATGATGTGCGCTTTCCACACTTGTATTCAGAGTTACGTAAGCAAGGGGCACAAATCATTGTGGTGCCTGCGGCTTTTACAGCGGTAACGGGTCAAGCGCACTGGGAAGTACTATTAAGATGCCGCGCGGTTGAAACACAGTCGTGGATTGTCGCGGTAGGTCAAGGCGGAAAACACCCTTGCCAAAGAGAAACATGGGGACACTCAATGGTGGTTGATCCATGGGGACGAGTGGTCGCACAGTTAGACCAAGATCCTAAAAGTATGGTGGTTGAGATAGACACATCCAGTTGCGAGTCCATTAGGCAAAATATGCCCATCGCGCAACACTCTCGATTTACCAATCAATTTTAATTACAAACAAGAGCCATCTATGAGCATTAATCAAATTGAAGAAGCGCTACTGAACCCGACAGGGCTTACGGAGCAAAATATCGCAGATACATTGGCGAGTATTGCTACCCGCCAAATTGATTATGCTGATATCTACTTTCAGTCAAGCTGGCACGAATCTTTAGTGCTAGAAGACAGCATTATTAAAGACGGCTCTTTCAATATCGATTGTGGTGTTGGCGTTCGTGCAGTATCTGGTGAAAAGACTGGTTTTGCTTACTCTGACCAAATCCAATTGGATGGTCTTAAGCAGAGCGCAATTGCGGCTCGTGGTATTGCTAAACAAGGTCAAAACGGCAAGGTTCAAGCGTTCAAACGCAACTCTAATCAAGCTTACTATGATGCAGTTAACCCGCTTGCGAGTTGGGAAAAACAGCAGAAAACAGAATTACTAAAATCATTAGATGCTTACATTCGCACTAAAGAGCCGATGGTGACTGAAGTATCGGTGAGTTTAAGTGGTGTGCATGAGCAGATGCTGGTTGCTGCGACTGATGGCACTTACGCTGGTGATATTCGTCCGCTGGTTCGCTTGTCTATTAGCGTACTTGCACAGAAGGGTGATCGTCGTGAGCGTGGTAGCGCTGGTGGTGGTGGCCGTTTTGGTTACGACTTCTTCTTAAGTGATGACAAAGGCACTCAAGTTGCTTACCAATTTGCGGATGAAGCGATTCGCCAAGCATTAGTTAACCTTGAAGCGGTTGCAGCGCCTGCTGGTGCCATGCCTGTGGTTCTTGGTTCGGGTTGGCCGGGCGTTCTTCTACATGAAGCGGTAGGCCACGGTTTAGAAGGTGACTTCAACCGTAAAGAGTCTTCAGTATTTTCTGGAAAAGTGGGCGAGCAAGTCACATCAAGCCTATGTACGATTGTTGATGACGGTACATTAACGGATCTACGTGGTTCATTGAACGTAGATGATGAAGGCGTTAATGGTCAGTACAACACGCTAATCGAAAACGGCATCCTAAAAGGTTACATGCAAGATAAGCTTAATGCTCGTCTAATGGGTGTAGCGCCTACAGGTAATGGTCGTCGTGAGTCTTATGCACACCTTCCTATGCCACGCATGACCAACACTTACATGCTGCCAGGTGAGCATACTCCTGAAGAGATTATCTCGACGGTTGAAAGAGGCATCTACGCGCCGAACTTTGGTGGCGGTCAGGTGGATATTACTTCTGGTAAGTTTGTGTTCTCGGCTTCTGAAGCGTACATGATTGAAAACGGTAAGATTACTCACCCTGTGAAAGGTGCAACGCTAATCGGTTCGGGTATCGAAGCGATGCAGCAAGTGTCTATGGTGGGTAACGACCTAAGCCTTGACCGTGGTGTTGGTGTGTGTGGTAAAGCTGGCCAAAGCGTACCAGTCGGTGTTGGTCAACCAACATTGAAACTAGACTCGTTAACGGTTGGTGGTACTGAGTAATTCAGACCAACTTCAACAAATTTGTGATAGCAAGCTAGTTGAAATTACAGTTGCAGTTAAAGCTAAAGCTAAAGCTAAAGCTAAAAGCGCCTCCAATGTGAGGCGCTTTTTTGTTTCTGGGCTTTCTGTCTCTGGGCTTTTCAGTTTCTGGAGTTCGATTGACTAAACAGAACCGTTACATGTTCTCTTCCGCAAACTCAGCTAGTCGGCTACGCACCACACCATTGAGGTGGATGTTGGCACTGCCTTCGAAGTTTTTAAAACGCTCAACCATGTAGGTTAAGCCTGAAGTCACAGGGGTTAGGTAAGAAGAATCTATCTGCGCTAAGTTACCTGAGCAGACGATCTTAGTACCTTCACCACAACGGGTGATGATGGTTTTTATCTGTGAAGCGGTGAGGTTCTGACATTCATCCAAAAGCACAAAGGCATTTTGAATCGAGCGGCCACGCATGAAGTTGATTGATTTGAACTGGATATTGGCTTTGTCACAGATGTACTTCATCGAGCCTTCTGTGCAGTGGTCGTTCTTGTGCAGCGCTTCCAGTGTATCGGTCACTGCGGCTAACCAAGGCAACATTTTCTCTTCCTCTGTACCCGGAAGGAAACCTATCGATTCACCAATATCAGGGGTGTTGCGGGTTACGATGATCTTATCGAATTGCTTACGTTCAATGGTTTGTTCAAGTGCAGCAGCCATAGCAAGCAGTGTCTTACCACTACCTGCGGCGCCAGTGAGAATCACAAGATCAATATCAGGGTCGAGCAGCGCATCAATCGCCATGCCTTGATAGACGTTCTTTGGTGTGATGTCCCATGCTCTGCGATTCATCAATCTTTCGCGGCTGAGGTCTCTCAGGGTAATGCTTTCCGGCTCAATCTCCTCGACTCGAGCGGCAAAGTCACTTTCTTCGTCAATCACATATTGGTTGAGGAAGGTTGGCTCGAACGGCGCTCTTGCTAAGGTGTGCAGCGTCTTGCCGCCTAAACTTCTGCTCTCGACATTATCGATACCATCCCAAAATGAGCCTTCCAGTTGTTGGAAGCCTTTGGTGAGGTATTGGATATCATCAATCAGTTGGTCAGTTTGATAGTCTTCAACAAAACGTACACCGGCGCCTTTTGCTCGTAAACGCATATTGATGTCTTTGGTGATGAGAACCACTTCGCGTGGTGCGCGTTTATTTTGAAGATAGAGGACAGCGTTGAGGATTCGGTTATCGCCCGCCTTGTCATCGGCAAAGGCTTTGATGCTTTCTTGAAGTTCGTAGTCAGCGAGTATTGAAATACTGCCAGATGCATTTATGTCTTTAGAAAAAGGGATGCCTTCCGATATTTGGTCTGGTGTGGCTTCCCTGAACAGGTCTTCGAGCGTTCGAATCGCAATTCTCGCATCTCGAGCAACGTCTCTTTTGCTGTCTTTGATTCTGTCGAGTTCTTCTAGCACTGTCATGGGGATAACGACATCGTGCTCTTGGAAAGAAAATATAGCGAAGGGTTCGTGAAGTAGGATATTGGTGTCTAAAACAAATAGCTTCCGGTTGGTCTCGCCCATAGCATCTCCTTGCCGACGTGCGGCTTGCCTTGCATTCATTGAACGTAGATAAAGCTCATATAAAGATTAGTATCTGATTCTGGTGATAGTCAACTACTCACCTAAACTTCATCTAGAGGAACAGCACCATATCGTTACGAGTGAATATGGTGTATTCGTTTGAGAGCAGCAATCTGCTACCTATAGATTAACCATGAATTTTTGACAGTTTGATTGCACTGGCGAAAACAGAAAAAAAGCATGAAATCATCTCCTTTAGGCGTGACCTAAATCACAGCATCGAGTAAGATTAGCGACCTTTTTCTGCACCATTTTCTCGAGATATTTATTATTGAGAGCGCACTTAAAAAGTGGCTGCAAACTAGACATTTTTGGCTATATTTTTAGTTCAGGAGCGATAATGTTCTTGTTTAAAACTGCAGTTAAGAAGACCAAATTCCAACTATAAGATTGAGGTAGTCGATTCATGACATTTGCTTTGGGGCAACGCTGGATAAGCGATACGGAGAGCGATTTAGGTTTAGGTACCGTTGTAGCAATGGATGCTCGCACAGTGACACTAATGTTTGCAGCGTCAGAAGAAAACCGTGTTTATGCACGTACTGATGCTCCCGTAACCCGAGTAACGTTTAATGTAGGCGATGTCATCGAATGCCAAGAAGGTTGGTCTCTGTCTGTCGAGGAAGTTATCGAAGACAAAGGTCTGCTGACTTACTTAGGTACTCGCGAAGATACCCAAGAAACAGAAGTCACTCTGCGTGAAATCTTCTTAAGCAACCAGATCCGCTTTAACAAGCCACAAGATAAGCTATACGCAGGTCAAATCGACCGTATGGATAACTTTGTGTTGCGTTACCGTGCGCTAAGCAACCAGTACCAACAACACAAGAGCCCGATGCGTGGCTTGTGTGGTATGCGTGCTGGCTTGATCCCTCATCAGCTATACATCGCTCATGAAGTGGGTCGTCGTCACGCTCCGCGCGTTTTACTGGCTGATGAAGTGGGCCTAGGTAAAACCATCGAAGCGGGCATGATCATCCACCAACAGGTGCTGTCTGGCCGTGCTGAACGCATTCTGATTGTGGTTCCTGAAACTCTACAACACCAATGGTTAGTAGAGATGATGCGCCGTTTCAACCTGCATTTTTCTATCTTCGATGAAGAGCGTTGTATTGAAGCGTTTGCTGAATCAGACAACCCGTTTGATACCCAGCAGTACGTTCTGTGTTCTTTGGACTTCCTACGTAAGAGCCGTAAGCGCTACGAGCAAGCACTTGAAGGCGAGTGGGACTTGTTGGTTGTCGATGAAGCGCACCACCTTGAGTGGAGCCAAGACAAACCAAGCCGTGAATACCAAGTGGTTGAAGGCTTAGCGGAAAATACGTCTGGTGTGCTACTACTAACAGCAACGCCTGAACAGCTTGGTCGTGAGAGCCACTTTGCACGTCTGCGTCTGCTTGATCCTGATCGCTTCTACGATTACGAAGCATTCGTTGAAGAAGAAGACCAATACGCACCGGTTGCTGATGCAGTAACGGCTCTGTTCTCTGGAGTGAAGCTTGAAAACAGCGCGAAGAACCAGATTACGGAACTGCTTTCTGAGCAAGATGTTGAGCCTCTATTCCGCGTTATCGAAGGTGATAGCAGCGAAGAAGAGCAAGCGTTAGCTCGCCAAGAATTGATTGATAACCTTATGGATCGCCATGGTACTGGCCGTGTTCTTTTCAGAAACACACGTGCTGCAATCAAAGGCTTCCCTAAGCGTAATGTAAACCTACTGCCGATGGAGATTCCAACGCAGTACACAACCTCAATGCGTGTATCTGGCATGATCGGTGGCAAAATGGCTCCCGAAGCTCGTGCAATGAAGATGCTGTATCCAGAAGAGATCTTCCAAGAGTTTGAAGGTGAAGATTCAAGCTGGTGGCAGTTCGACTCACGTGTTAACTGGTTGATTGAAAAGATCCAAGACAAGCGCAGCGAGAAAATCCTAGTGATCGCCTCTCGTGCAAGTACGGCTCTTCAATTAGAGCAAGCACTGCGTGAGCGTGAAGGTGTACGTGCAACTGTATTCCACGAAGGCATGTCGATCCTTGAACGTGATAAAGCTGCGGCTTACTTTGCTCAAGAAGAGGGCGGCGCTCAGGTTCTTATCTGTAGTGAAATCGGCTCTGAAGGTCGTAACTTCCAGTTCGCTAACCAACTTGTGATGTTCGATCTTCCATTCAACCCAGACTTGCTTGAGCAACGTATTGGCCGTTTGGACCGTATCGGTCAGCTGCGTGATATCGACATTCATGTTCCTTACCTAAAAGGCACATCACAGGCGATCCTTGCGCGTTGGTTCGATGAAGGTCTGAATGCATTTGCGGAAACTTGTCCAACGGGTCGCACGGTTTACGATAAGTACTCAGATGTTCTTATCGAGATGCTGGCTTCTGGTAACACTGAGCAACTTGATGAAGTGATTGAAGAGTCTGCCAAGCTAAATCAAAGCCTGAAATCAGATCTAGAAAAAGGCCGTGATCGCCTATTAGAAATGCACTCAAACGGCGGCGACAAAGCGCATGAAATTGCAGAGAAAATTGCCTCGACTGACGGCGACACTAACCTAGTAACGTTTGCACTAAGCCTGTTCGATACGATTGGCTTGAACCAAGACGACAAGGGTGAGAATGCTCTGGTTGTAACGCCGTCTGAGCACATGATGGTGCCAAGCTATCCAGGCTTACCATACGAAGGCGCAACCATCACGTTTGATCGTGATACTGCGCTTTCTCGTGAAGACATGAACTTCATTAGCTGGGAACACCCAATGATTCAGGGCGGTATCGATCTGCTACTGAGTGAAGGTGTTGGTGCATCAGCGGTATCACTACTGAAAAACAAAGCGCTGCCAGTGGGTACTATCCTGCTTGAGCTGGTTTACCTTGTGGATGCGCAAGCGCCGAAACGCAGCGGTATCAGCCAGTTCTTGCCTAAGACGCCAATTCGTTTGATGATGGATGGCCGTGGTAATGACTTATCAGCTCAGGTTGAGTTCGACAGCTTTAACCGTCAACTAAGCCCAGTAAACCGTCACTTAGCGAGCAAGCTAGTGAACTCGGTACAAGGTGAGATTCACAAGCTAATTGAAGCGGGTGAGACGCACGTACTTCCTAAAGTGGAAGAAGTGCGTGAACAGGCTCAACGAGATATGCAGACTAACCTGAACGGTGAATTAGAGCGTCTACAAGCGCTTAAAGCCGTGAACCCTAATATTCGTGATGAAGAGCTAGAGGTTATCGAAGCTCAAATCAATGAACTGACAGGTTACATCAGCAAAGCTCAGGTTCAATTAGATTCACTACGTTTGATAGTGGTTTCTCACAACTAGTTTTGAATTAGTAAATGCTTTAACAAAAGAAGGCCTTCATGATGAAGGCCTTCTTTTTATCTAGCGTTTGAAAGGTGTTTTGATTGTTGAAACGTGCAATGGCAAAGAAATTACATTAACCATTTCCACCAAACAAATACGGCTAGGAAACCAAATAGGTAAATAAGACCTGCGACAGACAACCATTTTAGCTTAGTGCCAATCGCGAGCGCTTTTGGAAGCTTTGTTTTACTGACTAAGATGAAGTTAAGCAATGCGAAGAATGGCGTAGTTGCAAAAGCAAGTACCATCGCGAAATCAAGCATAGGCATTAAAGCAGCACTGAAGAACATCACGATGGAGAGTGCTGCGAGAGAGACGATGACGATCCAACCCTGTAGCATTTTTGGGCTGCTTTCTTTTTTAAGCAATAGACGTTGTGATTCAGCAAGCACGCGTGAATAACCATCGATAACGGTAATGGTGCTGCCAAAGATACAGAAGAATGCGATCAGAGCGATTAATGGACGAGACCATTCACCAATTGTCGAAGCGTAGATGCCGACCAATTGATGAGTAAAGCCAACACCGGAGCGAGACAGTTCAACTCCCGAACCGTAAAGTACTAGCGCGCCTAACGCAACGAATACTAAAGCAAGCAGCGCCGTACCAATGTAGCCAACGTTAAAGTCGAACAGCGCTGATTGTGCGGTCACTTCCTGCTTCTCTTTTTGGCTTTTTAGCCACATAGAGGTGATGCTTGATATTTCGATAGGCGCAGGCATCCAACCCATGGTCACCACGATAAAACCAATAGCAGCCAATGACCAAGGCGACGGTGGAACAAAAGCAGCATCAGGTTCGACTGGAGAGCCGATAGCAATGGCGACTGCAGCTAAGGTTGTGATGGTCAGTATCGCCATGATCGATTTAGATAGCGTGTCGAGAGCGCGATAATGGCCGGCGAATAGAATGATTAAGCATGTCGCTAAAACGATCATACACAATGTGCTGGTGGCCAAATCAAAAGGAACAAAGTAGCTAAGTAAGCTTGCACTGAATAACAGTAAGGCTGCGGTATTCACAACGGCTGAAATAGCACTCAAAATAGAAAAGATCACAAGGTAAGGGCGACCTAAGTTAGAGTAACCTTCCACCAAGCTTTGACCCGTTCCCAATGTATATTGGATGCCGGCTTTAAAGAACGGGTACTTAAACAGGTTCACGAGGATAATAAGAGCGGCAAGTTGCCAGCCATATATCGCACCAGCTTTAGTGGATGCAACTAAATGTGAACCTCCCACAGCAGCTGCTGCCATCATAATACCTGGGCCAAGAGACCGAATTAACGTTGATAGGGGAGCAGAGGTTTGTGCTTTTGTTGTTGTAGTTTTAACCGTACTTTCCATCATTTTTCCTTTGATGCTGACTTCTTATTTTCCGTTCCCCTATCAATACCATGTTTTGTAAGGTCGTCAACTTTTATGTACAAAAAAGACTTTAATTGTATTTTTTAATAAACAACTTGACCATAAATTATTATTTAACAGTAACTAGAGGCTAGAATGGCGTTAGAACATTACGCACCACCGCGTGACCCCTGGATTGATATTGTGTATCAAGATGACGATATTCTTGTGGTGAATAAACCTGCTGGCTTACTTTCAGTTCCTGGGAGGTTACCAGAGCATTACGACAGTATGTGGAGTCGCCTAGTCGTGGATTTTTCAGATATTCAGGTGGTGCATCGCTTGGATATGTCGACCTCAGGCTTGATGCTGCTCGCTAAACACAAACAAGCTGAGCGTCATTTGAAGAAGCAGTTTCAATATCGACTGACACACAAACTCTATTACGCCCGAGTATGGGGTTCAGTAGAAGAAGCAGAAGGTTTGATTGACCTCCCTCTTATTTGCGATTGGCCAAACCGGCCGAAGCAAAAAGTGTGTTTCGAGGATGGTAAATCATCACAGACTCGTTATGTGGTAGAACAGCAAGAACTCCAAACGACTTTACTTAAGTTACTGCCAATTACCGGGCGTTCTCACCAATTGAGAGTGCATTGCATGGAAATAGGCGCACCGATTGTGGGCGATGAGTTTTACGCAACATCAGAAGCATTTGAATACAGTGATAGGTTGGCTTTGCATGCGTGTGAGCTGAGCTTTTATCATCCAGCCAATGATCAGTTGTTTAAAGCCTTTGTTCCGTGTGAGTTTTACCCTCAAGCATCACCGCAAATTGAACAGCACTTTGAAATTGCGCTTGAGCTTCCAGACTACAGTAAGCTAAAAGCTTAGAATGGACTGATTCATAGATCTAACCAAGGAAGAAGAATGCCAACGCTGAATGTTGTGTTTCTCGATAGAGCGACTATCCCATCTCAAATTCATTTAAAGCCTCTGAGCTTTGAGCATGAATGGGTAGAGTATGATTTCACAGCTCCTGAGCAAGTATCAGAGCGAGTTGAAGAAGCTGATGTGGTGATCACTAACAAGGTAGTGCTCAATGAGTCGAATCTCGCTGGTGCGAAAAAACTCAAGTTGATCGCGGTTTCAGCGACCGGTGTCAATAATGTCGATGTGGAATACTGCAAATCTAAAAACATTGCAGTGACAAACGTACAAGGTTATGCGACTCAATCGGTTCCTGAACATGTGATTGCTATGCTGTTTACGCTAAAACGAAACCTTGTTGGTTATCATCAAGACATTGAAGTCGGGGAGTGGCAAAAGGACAAGCAGTTCTGTTTTTTTACACATCCGATTCAAGATATTGCAGGCAGCACATTGGGCTTAATCGGTAGTGGCAGCTTAGGCCAAGCGACTGCGATACTGGCTAAAGCGATAGGTATGAAGGTGATTTTTGCTGAGCGAAAAGGGGCGGAGTCTTGTCGAGAGGGGTATCTGCCTTTTGATACAGTGTTGCAGCAAGCCGATGCGATCAGCTTGCATTGTCCATTGACTGAAGCGACCCGTAATCTGATTTCACAGCGAGAGCTAGCAATGATGAAACCAAGTGCGGTGTTAATTAATGCTGGCCGTGGTGGGCTTGTCGATGAACAAGCTTTGGTTGAAGCTTTGAAAGGTAATGAGATCGCAGGTGCGGGCATGGACGTGTTTACACAAGAGCCTGCAGACAACTCGAACCCATTACTGGCTAACAGTCATTTGCCAAATTTACTATTAACGCCACATGTGGCGTGGGGCAGTGATAGCTCAATTCAAAAGCTGTCTGATATCTTGATAGATAACATTGATGCCTTTGCTTCAGGTAAGCCGCAGAATCTTGTCAGTTAATTCACAGTAAGCAGTTATACGCTCAGCTTCAGACATAAAAAAGGTTGGCTTTGAGCCAACCTTTTTAGATCGTTGTGTCGATTAAGTGATTTAGCCTTGCGGCTTAACTACCAATACATTGATTGGTGAGTTCTGTACCACTTTGCTTGCAACAGAACCAAGCACAACTTTGTCGATTTTCGAACGCTTATGGCTAGGCATCACGATAAGGTCAGCGCCCAGTTTTTCTGCGTAATCTAGAATCGTTGTGTAAGTCTTGCCTTCGGCAACGTGAACTTTATACACCACTTCATCGTCAATGTGCTTGTCAGCAAACTCTTTGAGCTGATTTTTCACATCAAGCTTCATTTGGTTCGCTGCATCTTTCGGGAAGTAAGACGCCACCATCGACATGTGAATGCCTGGTAGGACGTTCAGAATGTGGACTTCAGCATTGCTGTGTTTCGCGTGCCATACCGCCAGTTCGACTGCCTTATCAGAAAAGCCTTTGTCATTAAGATCAACAGGAACAAGGATTTGTTTATACATGTATTCGTCTCTTTTTAATCAGCGCTAAGCTTTCACTTAGCACTGTAATTATCCTTTCCATGTAATAAAGCCAAATAGCGCTAAGCACTACTCAGCCTTATCCATTACGCGCTAATCTCATCCTTACGAGCACGTCTTCTTTGGTTCATCGCTAAACCAATCAAAATGATCAGAGCTGGTAAGAATACCCACTCTTTCATTGGTCGATCTGCATCTTGGATAACGGATTTGATTTCCCAATCGAAATCAATACCAGCCGCTTCTGCTGGGCTACCGAACTCAACCATATCAACAATCATCTTGCCTTCTGATTCAGTCAGCATTAGACCCATAGAGGCAATACGATCTTCACTTGAGGTCGCAGAATCTTCAAACGGCAGGCGAACTGTCTTTTCAGAATAGTCACCTTCTAAGTTTTCGCCACCCACTCTAAGTTCAAGTGATTGTCCCACATCCAGCTTTTCCGTGATTTGAGCAATCTCAACTCCAGGTGAAAGAACTTTCTCTGGGTAAATCATGTCCCACCAGAAGCCAGGGCGGAAGAAAGTGAAGGTTAATGCAATAAGCAGCACCGTTTCCCACCACTTGTTCTTGGTGAACCACCAACCTTGTGTTGCAGCTGCGAAGATAAGTACCGCAGTCACAGATGAGAAAATCGTTAGTGCTAAGTGCCACCAAGAATCAATGCCCATCAGTAGTAGTTGAGTATTGAAGATGAACATGAAAGGTAGAATTGCGGTACGGATATCATAGGTGAAGCCTTGGATACCAGTACGAATCGGATCTGATTTCGCAATTGCCGCTGCTGCAAACGCCGCGAGACCTACCGGAGGTGTATCATCCGCAAGAATACCGAAGTAGAACACGAATAAGTGAACCGCAATCAATGGAATGATCAAGCCGTGCGCAGCGCCTAGGGTCACGATTACCGGAGCCATCAGCGTTGATACAACGATGTAGTTCGCCGTTGTTGGCAAGCCCATACCTAAGATCAAGCTGATTACTGCAGTGAATAGCAACATAAGAATGATGCTACCGCCTGAGATAAACTCAACGAAGTCCGTCATTACTAGACCGATACCCGTTAGAGTCACCACGCCTACAACCGTACCTGCAGCCGCTGTCGCGACACCGATACCAATCATGTTACGTGCGCCTGAAACCAAGCTCTCTGCGAGATCAACGAAGCCAGCTTTAGTTTGCTCTGCAAGATCGTCTGATTTGTTCATCAGAGTCATTAACGGACGCTGAGTGATCAGAATGAAGATCATGAACACGGTCGCCCAGAATGCCGACAGACCTGGAGAGAAACGCTCTACAGTCAGACACCAAACAAGTACTACGATAGGCAGTAGGAAGTGCAAACCAGATTTAATCGTTGGCCCCGGATCCGGAACTTCTTTTAGATCAGCATCGATTTCCATGCCGCCTTCAGCTGCGTATTTTGCAGATACGCGAACCAGAGCAACATAAGCGATCAATAGCGCCACAGTTACGATTGGTGTTGCCGCATCGCCAAATACATCTTTCGTCCAACCCACACCGTAGTAAACCGCGGCGCTGATGACACACAGACCTAAAATGGTACCCGTGAAAGACAGTAAGCTTTGTACGATAGTTGGTGTGTGGCGACGAGGTAGGCCAGTCATACCTGCTTTACATGCTTCTAGATGAACAATGTAAATCAGAGCGATGTAAGAGATCAGAGCGGGCAGTAGCGCGGCTTTGATTACTTCTACATACGAAATGCCCACATACTCAACCATCAAGAAGGCTGCTGCACCCATGATAGGTGGTGTTAATTGACCATTGGTTGAAGCCGCGACTTCTACCGCACCGGCTTTTGTGCCCGGGAAACCAACACGCTTCATTAGCGGGATAGTAAAGGTACCCGTGGTTACCACGTTCGCGATAGATGAACCTGATACCAAACCAGACAGACCTGATGCGACAACGGCTGCTTTCGCTGGGCCGCCTTTCATGTGACCAAGCAGTGAGAATGCAACTTTAATAAAGTAAGCACCGGCGCCAGCACGTTCTAGCATTGCACCAAACAGTACAAACAAGAATACGAATGACGTTGATACGCCAAGTGCCACACCGAATACACCTTCAGTTGTTAGCCACAGATGCGACATTGCCTTGTTCAGGCTCGCACCTTTGTGGGCAATAACGTCCGGCATGTGAGGGCCGCCAAAGGTATAAAGTAGGAATACTGCTGCCACAACCATAAGAGGTGGACCCAAAGCGCGTCGTGTTGCTTCAAGCAGTAAAACCATACCGAATACAGCCGCAACAATATCGAATGTTGTTGGTGCGCCCGATCGCTCAGCGAGTTCAGTATAGAAAATATAGATATAAGAAGCTGAAAAGCTACCTACAAGCGCTAATATCCAATCGACTGCGGGGATGCGATCCCTAGGCGAATTCTTCATGGCTGGATAAGCGGTAAAGGCTAGGAAAATAGCAAACGTAAGGTGAATTGCTCGAGCTTCAGTGTCGTTTAAAATTGCGAAGTTAAAAATGAACGGCAGCGGAGATGCATACCAAAGTTGGAACAGTGACCAACATAGAGGCACAAACCATAAAATACGGCCTTGGATACCACGAGGGCTACGCGCACCAGTATCTGATTGTGCCACCATTTCTTGCACATCTGGAGACGGTGATGTTGTCTGCGTCATGTACTTTATCCTTATTATTGATGGTCTGCCTTTCTTACGAACAACGAGACATTATTTCTTTCCTATCTAGTGTAGTGAATGGATAGGGAAATGCGTTTTTTGCTCGTCTTTGTCTTAGGCTTGATACGAAGGTAAGTCCGCCAAATTGGAGAAACTTAAAGGGCTGTTCTTTTCACTTAAATTATTTTTATAAAACGTGAAAAGCCAATAAGGAGGGCTAGCCTCCTTATTGGTGTAGTAGGCTTAAAGTAGAGTTACTTTAGAAGGCCCACTTCTTTGTAGTATTTTGCTGCGCCTGGGTGAAGAGGGATAGAGATACCCGCTTTAACCATGTCTTCTTTTTTCAGGTTAGCAAATGCTGGGTGTAGGCGTTTGAAAGTGTCAAAGTTTTCAAATACTGCCTTAGCAACGTTGTATGCAACTTCTTCAGAAACGTCTGAAGTTGTTACCATAGTAGCTGCAACACCGAAGCTGTTTACGTCAGCGTCAGTACCACGGTACATACCAGCAGGAACTGTGCTGTAAGCGTAGTATGGGTTTTCAGCTACGATCTTGTCGATCTGTGGACCTGTTGCTGAAACCAGTTTTGCATCACAAGACGTTGTTGCTTCTTTGATTGATCCGTTCGGGTGACCAACCATGTAGATGAATGCATCAATCTTGTTATCACAAAGTGCTTGTGAACGCTCAGAACCTTTAAGTTCAGAAGCAAGCTTGAAGCTGTCGTTAGTCCAGCCCATAGCGTCCATTACAACACCCATCGTTGCACGGTCACCAGAACCTGGGTTACCAATGTTTACACGCTTACCTGCTAGGTCAGACACATTGTTGATGCCAGCATCAGTACGAGCGATGATGTTGAACGGTTCTGTATGTAGAGAGAACATCGCGCGAAGTTTCTTGTATTCGCCCTGATCTTTGAACTTACTTGTACCGTTGTAGCCGTGGTATTGCCAGTCCGATTGAACAACACCGAAATCTAGTTCACCAGCACGGATGGTGTTAACGTTGTAGATTGAACCACCAGTAGACTCTACAGAACAACGAATGTTGTGGTCTTTGCGGCCCTTGTTCACTAGCTTACAAATCGCACCACCAGTTGGGTAGTAAACACCCGTAACTGAACCAGTACCAATCGTGATGAACTCTTGAGCGTTAACAGCGCCAGCGCCCATTACAGCAGCTGCAATAGCACCAACTTTAATAAGTTTGGTAAATGCCATGAATTTCCCTTCCTTTATTCATTATTAACCCTGAAACAAGTGTAGTTGCTTCAGGAGTTTCCTATTTGGAAACGGCACCTTTTTCAATCCATGTGATGAAAAAGTGGCTGAATAATATCAAAAATTGGCAGAAAATTACTCGAATGTTAAAAGATATAGCTAAAAAATCTAACAAATGATGTCTTGATCTCGTGTTTGATTTGCTACTGAGTTTTTTAAAATCAATGGTTTAGTGTGATTTTGGAAGGGAGGTATGGATATTCTAGGATGTGATTTGGATCACGAAGCAAATAGATACTCGTGATCCATTAATAAGGCTGATAGTTATGAAACAGCGATCAATTATCCTGCGTATTCAAACAGTTCACACACTGAATCAAACAGTTGCTTAGTGGTAACCGATAACGTTGGGGTAATGAAGATAGTATCATCACCTGCGACTACGCCCAGTATACCTTCCGACTTACCTAGTGAGTCTAATAAACGAGCAATCAGCTGCGCCGCACCAGGACCTGTGTGTATCACCACCAATGCATTGTTGTGGTCAATATCTAGTACTAATTCTCTTAGAGAGCTAGAAACGGTCGGAACACCTAGCTCAGCAGGAAGACAGTAAACCATCTCCATTTTTGCGTTACGAGTTCGAACGGCACCAAACTTGGTTAACATACGCGAGACTTTAGACTGGTTGATGCTTTCAAAACCTTCGTGTTTTAGAGCATCAACAATTTCGCCTTGTGAGCCAAAACGTTCTTCTTTTAGTAAGGCTTTAAATGCACGAACTAAGTTGTCTTGCTTTTCTGTATTGCGCATATGTCATTCTTATTCATTAACAAAGATGTTTGCATATTCTCGCATACATATTCAATTTTAGCCAAAACATCCCTGTAATTTGTTAGTCATATCACTGTAAATATTTAATAGAATAATGTGTTATTTGCGACGACTTATTTTGTTATTTCAGTCGATTATCGCCATAATGCGAACTTGCTGTGTAGCACGGTTTTATTGACTTGCGCGAAGTCGCAAAGCTAGCGTTAATTGATTGTAATCACTTTGTGATTAATATAGTTTTTTAACTTAGATTTAGCTCAAGAATTACCCTACAAAGAATCTATAAGAGAAAGCTCTCAAGGAGAATAACAATGAAAGTAGCTGTTATTGGTGCCGCTGGTGGCATCGGTCAAGCCCTAGCCCTACTACTTAAGAACCGCCTACCTGCTGGTTCAGATCTTGCACTTTACGACATCGCTCCGGTAACACCGGGTGTTGCTGCCGATCTTAGCCATATCCCAACGCCTGTTTCGATCAAAGGTTACGCGGGTGAAGATCCAACACCAGCACTAGAAGGTGCGGATGTTGTACTTATTTCAGCGGGTGTTGCTCGTAAGCCTGGTATGGATCGTGCGGATCTTTTCAATGTGAACGCTGGCATTGTTAAGTCTCTTGCAGAGAAAATCGCAGTTACTTGTCCGACTGCTTGTGTTGGTATCATTACTAACCCAGTAAACACAACAGTGCCAATCGCGGCTGAAGTACTGAAGAAAGCGGGCGTTTACGACAAGCGTCGTCTATTCGGTATTACGACTCTTGATGTGATTCGTTCTGAAACGTTCGTTGCTGAACTAAAAGACAAAGATCCAGGCGACATCCGTGTTCCTGTTATCGGTGGTCACTCAGGCGTAACGATTCTTCCTCTACTTTCTCAAGTTGAAGGCGTAGAGTTCACTGATGAAGAAATTGCAGCGCTAACGACTCGCATCCAAAATGCAGGTACTGAAGTAGTAGAAGCTAAAGCTGGCGGCGGCAGTGCGACACTGTCTATGGGTCAAGCGGCTTGTCGTTTCGGTCTTGCACTAGTTAAAGCACTTCAAGGTGAAGAAAACGTGATTGAATGTGCATACGTTGAAGGTGAAGGCGAGCACGCTCCATTCTTCGCACAGCCAGTTAAACTAGGCAAAGAGGGCGCTGAAGCGATCCTTAGCTACGGTGAGCTAAGTGACTTCGAACGTAACGCTTTAGATAGCATGCTTGAAACGCTAAATGGTGACATCGAGATTGGTGTTGAATTCGCTAAATAAGCGAAACGCTATTTAACTCAGACTTAAGCTAATTAATAAGGGCCGGTCATTATGATCGGCTTTTTTGATCCTGAAGTTCAAGCTACTCGTATTTAGCTTTACAATTAATGTGAAGGTAAATGTTATGGCTACTGTTCAGAAGGGTATGAATGTCGAATATTTGGGGCACTTAGGAAAAGTATTGGTAATTGATGAGCAAGAGCAGTACGCGCTAGTAGAGACTTACAACGGGCATGAGCAGTACGCGGTGCCAATGGAAGAGCTTGAAGAGATTGAAGCACAACTGCCGTTATCATTAGAAGCCAGTCGATATTGAATTTGGCTCACCTACAAATATTTGTTGAAAACCAAAAAAAAGAGCCCTGAGGCTCTTTTTGTTATTTATATAGAAGCTAGAAGCGAGTTGTCTATTAACCTGCTTACTTACTGCGTTTAACAGCTAAGTGTGCGAGCGTGGTTAGCGCTTGCTTATATTCTGAGTCAGGAAGTACAGAAAGCTCAGCGATGGCTTTATCGGCCTCTTCGTAGGCTTTATTTGTTGTGTACTCTAAAGAGCCTGTCTCTTTCATTACAGCCATAATATCGTCAAGACGTTCCATGCCGTTCGCTTTCTCAATCGCTTCACGAATCATGCTTGCTTGTTCAGGAGAGCCATTATGCATTGCGTAAAGTAGAGGCAGTGTTGGTTTGCCTTCGGCTAGATCGTCACCAACGTTTTTACCCATCTCTTTACCATCTGCAGTGTAATCCATCACATCGTCAATCAGTTGGAAAGCGGTGCCTAGGTATTTACCATAGTTCTGCATTGCTGTTTCGATCTCTGGTGATGACTCAGTAAGAATCGCACCGATTTGGGTCGCAGCTTCGAACAAACGAGCAGTCTTAGAGTAGATCACCTGCATGTAGCTTTCTTCTGTGGTGTCTGGGTTATTGCAGTTCATTAATTGTTGAACTTCACCCTCGGCAATCACGTTTACCGCTTCACTCATTAGCTCAAGGATCTTTAAAGATCCTAGCGTTGTCATCATTTGGAATGAGCGTGTGTAGATAAAGTCACCCACCAAAACGCTAGCGGCATTACCAAAAGCGGCATTGGCCGTCGCTTTACCGCGTCTCATGTCTGATTCATCGACAACATCGTCGTGAAGCAGGGTTGCGGTGTGAATAAACTCGATAAAGGCTGCAGAGGTGATATGAGCTTCACCTTGATATCCAAGTGCGCGAGCAGATAAAAGAGCAAGCAAAGGGCGTAGGCGTTTGCCACCACCGCTAACGATATAAAAACCAAGCTGGTTGATTAAACTTACGTCAGAATTAAGTTGGGCTTGAATTGTTTCATTCACTTTTGCCATATCATTGGCAGTAAGCGTTTGGATAGCTTTAAAATCCATTGTTCATCCGGCTGAAGTTAGACCCTGTAAGGCTTATACGTTGTATTTAATTGTTGAATAATACACTAAAAAACGTTGATTAATACATCGCTAAAGGGCATGATTGCCGCACTTTTCTTTGGCGAACAGGTTTTCGCCAATTTTTTAAAAATATGGCTTGTCATAGCGCCATGATTCCCGTAGAATCTGCGCCCTATTGATTAGTTTAGCGCACACCCGAGTTGTACAATTAACAACCATAGGCTGTGCGGAAAAAGCGGAGTAAAATATGTACGCTGTTTTCCAATCTGGTGGCAAACAACACCGAGTAAGCGAAGGTCAAACACTTCGTTTAGAGAAATTAGACGTTGAAACTGGTGCAACTGTTGAATTTGATAAAGTTCTTCTTGTTGCTAACGGCGAAGAAATCGCTGTTGGTGCACCTCTTGTTGAAGGTGGCAAGGTTACTGCAGAAGTAGTACAACACGGTCGTGGCGATAAAGTAAAAATCGTTAAGTTCCGTCGTCGTAAGCACTCGCGTAAGCAAGCTGGTCACCGTCAGTGGTTCACTGAAGTGAAAATCACTGGCATTAACGCTTAAGTATTAGGAGAGTTTAACAATGGCACATAAAAAAGCTGGCGGTTCTACTAATAACGGCCGCGATTCAGAAAGCAAACGTCTTGGTGTTAAGCGTTTTGGTGGTGAATCTGTTCTTGCAGGTAACATCATCGTTCGTCAACGTGGTACTAAGTTCCACGCTGGCACAAACGTTGGCATCGGTAAAGACCACACTCTTTTCGCTCTTACTGAAGGTAAAGTGAAATTTGCTGTTAAAGGTCCTAAAAACCGTAAGTTTGTAAGCATCGAAGCTGAGTAATTTAATCTTTAACTAGATTATTTTATTAGCTTTCAAGCTGAATTCAAAAGCCCTGCCGATTCGGCAGGGTTTTTTATTTATAGCAAGAATAAAAAAGCAGACGCTCTTGTTTTGGTTTTGAGAAGCCGTTTTATTTTTTGATAAACAGATTAGTTTTTAAGAAGCCGTTTGTTTTTAAGAAATAAGAAGCAAAGAACCTCTCCTTATTTGTTCCTTGGTTGCAGGTCGGCCTAGATCTTAGGTGATCGATCTAAACACGGATCTGCTAGAATTTATATCACTCCTTGATGAGTGGTAACGCAACGTAAGTGCGGAGTTAAAAAATGAAATTCGTTGATGAAGCGGTAGTAAAAATAGAAGCCGGTGATGGCGGTAATGGTACAGTTAGCTTTTGGCGCGAAAAATTCGTCGCTAAAGGTGGTCCTGATGGCGGTGACGGTGGTGACGGCGGTGATGTTTACATCCAAGCGGATGAGAACTTAAACACACTGATCGATTACCGTTTCCAACGTTTTTACAATGCAGAGCGTGGCGAGAATGGTCGCGGCGGTAACTGTACTGGTAAACGTGGTAAAGACATTACGCTGAAAGTACCAGTTGGTACGCGTGCAGTTGATATCCACACCAACGAAATCGTTGCTGAAGTTGCTGAACACGGCAAGAAAGTAATGGTTGGTAAAGGTGGTTGGCACGGTCTTGGTAACACGCGTTTTAAATCGTCTGTTAACCGCGCTCCTCGTCAAAAGACAATGGGTACTAAAGGCGAAGTTCGTGAACTGCGTTTAGAGCTTCTTTTATTAGCTGACGTTGGTATGCTTGGCCTACCAAACGCAGGTAAATCTACTTTTATTCGTTCAGTATCTGCTGCGAAACCAAAAGTGGCTGATTACCCGTTCACTACTTTGATCCCAAGCTTGGGTGTGGTAAGTGTTGTCCCTGAAAAGAGCTTCGTTGTTGCCGATATCCCAGGACTAATCGAAGGCGCAGCTGATGGCGCTGGCCTTGGTATCCGATTCCTTAAGCACCTTGAGCGTTGTCGTGTTCTTCTGCATATGATCGACATTATGCCGATCGATCAATCTGATCCTATTCAGAATGCACTAACGATCATCGATGAGCTTGAGCAATACAGTGAAAAAGTTTCACAAAAACCTCGCTGGTTAGTGTTCAATAAAGTTGACCTAATGCCAGAAGACGAAGCAGACGAAAAGATTCAAGAAATCATCGATGCTTTGGGCTGGGAAGGCGAGTACTTCAAGATCTCTGCTGTGAATAAAATCGGCACCAAAGATCTTTGCTTCAAACTAGGTGAGTTTATGGAAAACCTACCTCGTGAAGTTGTAGAAGTTGAAGAAGAAGAAAAAGTAGACTTTATGTGGGATGACTACCATAAAGATGCGATGAGCGGTAAGAATGTCGTTACTGAAGATGACGACGATTGGGACGATTGGGATGACGAAGAGGATGACGGCCATGTTATCTATGTTCGTGACTAATCCTCTTAGTTTCTCATAACGCATCGGTCGCTTCTTACAAGTACACTGATAGTTTTATTAAACCGCAATGAAAATTGCGGTTTTTTTGTATCTAAATCATGACGTCTTACTGTTTTTTATGCAAAATTTATCTTTAGATAATTAACGCCTATGGGAAGGAAATCATGGCATCAAAGCAAAGAGCGATCTCAAGACTCGTCGCTCAATCAGGACAAATGTTATTGGCGCACGGGGCAGAGAGCACACTGGTCGGCGATATCATGCGTCGCATCGGTATTGCTTGTGGGGTGAATGAGGTTGAAGTCGCACTGTCAGCCAATGCGCTTGTTGTAACTACCGTAATGGATGATCACTGTATTACCACTACTCGAAGTTGTGCTGATCGTGGCATTAACATGCAGGTTATCACCGACATTCAACGCATTTGCATCATGATGGAGAAGGGAATTCTCGATTATGATTTGGCGTATAAAAAGATTCAAAACATCAGCCCCGAGCGCTACAACCGTTGGTTAGTGGTTGTGATGATAGGGTTGTCGTGCGCCTCTTTTAGCCACCTTGCGGGCGGAGACTGGCAAGTCTTCATGATGACTTTTATTGCTTCAGCTTGCGGTATGATCGTCAGGCAAGAGATTGGGCACTGCCATTTCAATCCGCTATTAAACTTTGCTATCACAGCATTCGTTACCACGACCATTTCAGCTCAAGCCGTACTTTACAATATTGGCGGCCAACCCACGATCGTGATGGCTTCATCTGTATTAATGTTAGTACCTGGTTTTCCTCTGATTAACTCCGTCGCTGATATGCTTAAAGGCCATATTAATATGGGGTTAGCGCGCTTTACCATGGCCAGCTTATTAACTCTGGCGACGAGCTTGGGCATTGTCGCGGCGATGAGTCTATCAGATGTTTGGGGGTGGGCAAGCTAATGAGTATTTTCGAACTGTTTTTAGGTCTGCTCAACGATATGTTTTTCGCCGCTATTCCTGCGGTTGGGTTTGCATTGGTGTTTAACGTTCCGCAACGTGCTTTAATTTATTGTGCACTCGGTGGTTCTATCGGTCATGGTAGCCGGTATCTGATGATGCACTTTGGTATTCCAATCGAATGGGCGACGTTCTTCGCCGCAACCGTGGTTGGTATGATAGGGGTTCATTGGTCACATAAACTGTTAGCACATCCGAAGGTGTTTACGGTTGCAGCTCTAATTCCTATGGTGCCAGGTGTGTTCGCCTTCAAGGCGATGATTGCGATGGTGGAGATTAACAGGGCAGGCTACACGCCTGAGTTGTTGGCAATGTTGATGGAGAACTTTTTAAAATCGATGTTCATTATCGCAGGGTTGGCGGTTGGCTTAGCTGTGCCAGGGCTGTTATTCTATCGCCGTAGACCTATCGTTTAGCGTTAATTTTCTTTTTAGGGACAGGACTTTCGATTTATGATCATCAGCATGATAGCGGCAATGGCAAACAACCGTATAATTGGTAAAGACAATCAGATGCCTTGGCATTTACCTGCGGATTTTGCATGGTTTAAACGCTCGACTATGGGTAAACCAGTCGTGATGGGACGTAAGACCTACGATTCTATTGGACGCCCTTTGCCGGGTCGGTTGAATGTCGTAATCAGCCGTGATGAGAGTTTAAAGATTGAAGGTGTAACGACGGTAACTTCTATTGAACAGGCTCTAGAGCTACTCAGTGATGTTGAAGAGGTGATGATCATTGGTGGCGGCTCTATTTATGAGAGCTGCTTACCTAAAGCGGACAAGTTGTATCTGACTTACATCGATTTCGCCGTCGATGGAGATACACAATTTCCTGACTGGGGTGAAGGTTGGAAGCAGAGCTTTAACGAGAGCTATCAAGCTGACGAGAAAAACAAACACAACATGGAGTTTGTGATTCTCGAGCGTTAACTGTGGTTATCAATAGCAAGTCTCTGAAAAATGCTTGCGTTACCCTACCAAGGTAGCGCAAGTTTCTCGTATCTTTATAGCGCTTTCTGAGTGAAAAACTGTTTATCTTCCCAGCGAAGAATTGTCAATTCACCTCCCCAGACGCATCCAGTATCAAGTCCAATTACGTCTTTTCCGTTATAGCCTTCAAGCGCAGCCCAGTGTCCAAAAACAACGGTTTTATCGAGCTTTATGCGTTGCGGAAGGTCAAACCATGGCACTAATGGTTCATCGGTAATCTCATTCGGTGGTAGCTTACATGCCATGTCGAGACGGCCATCTTCAAAACAGAAACGCATTCTTGTCAGGCTATTGATCGCATAGCGATAGCGCTCAATATCATGTAAATCCTGATGCCATACATCAGGCGCGTTGCTGTACATGTTTTCGATTAGCCATTGCCATTTATCGGACTTTAACAAGGATACGATCTCTCGATTTTCAACACGTGCTCTTTCTAGATTCCACTGCGGTGAGATACCCGCATGGCACATCACGAACTCTGGGTGTTCTTGAAGCAAAGGCTGTTGTCTTAACCATTCGATTAGCAGTTCACGATCTTCAGCATCAAGAATCGCTTGAGTCTTATCTTTTGGTTTCGCTGGAAATAGTCCTAAGGACACCGCCAGAAGATGTAAGTCGTGGTTGCCTAATACAACCTTAGCTGCGTCACCAAGGTTACGAATAAAGCGTAACGCCTCCAATGATTTAGGGCCTCGAGCAACTAAGTCTCCGGCGACCCATAAAGTATCTTGGTGTTTATCAAAGTTAATTTTTTCAAGTAGTCCTTGAAGTTCGTCGAAGCACCCTTGGATGTCTCCGACAATGTAATTCGACACAATAATTTCCTGTAGATACGGATGTACGGCTAATTAAGAATATTAGGGATTGCGAGTCTGAATGGGTCAACTTCGGTAATAAAATCAATGCCCTTGTTATCGGTCATCACATAGTGACCTTGCATAACGCCAACAGGGGTTTCGATGACCGTACCACTTGTGTAGGTGTACTCGTCGTTGGCTTCAATCACGGGTTGTTGGCCAACTACACCATCACCCTCAATGGTGAGCTGCTTGCCGTTAGAGTCGGTAATTAACCAGCGGCGAGACATAAGTTGCACCGTTGTTTTACTTAGATTTTTGATGGTAATAATGTAGGCGAAGACATAACGATTCTTCGTTGGCTCAGATTGTTCTTCTATGTACTTAGAGTGAACCTGGCATTTGATACAAGGCGTAGATATATCCATATTCGCACCTTTTGTTGTTGATATACTTAATGTAATTAAAGTATTACATAAAAAAGGCTCCTAACCGAAGTGTAGGAGCCTTTTTTATTTATTTGTCAGCGTTATGACTGTCGTACAACCAGTTTGCCATGTCGACAAACTGCTCGAGCGTTAAGTTCTCAGGACGCATGCTTGGGTTGATACCTAGCTCTTCAAGCACTTCCTTATCGATTAAGCTCTTGTAGCAGTTACGAACTGTTTTACGACGTTGGTTAAAGCCTTCACGACAGACGCGATCTAGCCATTTCAGATCTTTTGCCGGATAAGGCAGCACTTCGTATGGCTGTAGGCGCACGACTGCTGAGTCTACTTTCGGTGGCGGAACGAAGGCCGTTGGTGGAACTTCTAACACAGGCGTTACTTTACAGTAGTATTGAGCCATTACAGTAAGACGACCGTAAGCTTTACTGCCAGGGCCAGCAGCTAGACGGTTAACCACTTCTTTTTGAAGCATAAAGTGCATGTCTTGCACGTCTTTATGGAATTCAAAAAGGTGGAACATCAATGGTGTAGAGATGTTATATGGCAAGTTACCAAAGATGCGTAGCTTATTGTTTGGCTTAACCAGTTCTTGGAAATCGAACTTCATCGCATCGCCTTCACGGATCGTTAGCTTGTCCGCAAGATCTGGATGGTTACGAAGACGTTCTGCAAGGTCTCTATCCAATTCGATAACAGTAAATTTATCGACAAGCTTACCCACAGGCTCAGTAATTGCGCCTAGACCAGGACCGATCTCTACCAAGTTTTGACCTGGTAGTGGGTTAATACTCGATACGATGCCATCAATAATGTATGGATCGTTAAGGAAGTTTTGACCAAAACGTTTACGCGCTTTGTGCCCTAAGTGGACATCATTTCTCATTGCTTTTTCTCTACTAATTCAATGGCGTGCGTGAGCGCTGTTCTAAAGCTCCCTGTATCGGCTTGGCCTTTCCCTGCCAAGTCTAAGGCGGTACCGTGGTCGACTGATGTGCGAATAAACGGTAAGCCAAGCGTGATGTTCACTGAGCGACCAAACCCTTTGTATTTCAATACCGGGAGTACTTGGTCGTGATACATACCTAAAACAGCATCTGCATTTTGCAAATATTTTTCATTAAAGATGGTGTCTGCTGGCAATGGGCCAACTAAATTGATGCCATCTTTTTGGCGAATTTTTTCTAGCGTCGGGGTGATAGTTTCAATCTCTTCACGCCCTAAACAACCATCTTCACCAGCATGTGGATTCAAGCCACACACATAGATAGTTGGTTTCTCAATAGCAAATTTTTCAACCAAGTCTTTATTTAGCATAGCAATAATTTGCTCTAATCTGTCTTCGGTCACAGCTTGAGATACATAAGCTAGTGGGATGTGCGTTGTTACTAGCGCAACACGCAGCCCTTCAGTTGCCAACATCATCACCACCAGTGGTGTATTGGACTTCTCTGCAAAGAACTCGGTATGGCCGCTAAAAGCAACGCCAGCTCGGTTAATTACACCCTTGTGAACGGGGCCGGTGACAATAGCATCAAATTCATCATTCATACAGCCAATTGCTGCGGTTTCTAAAGTATTTAATACGTAATGACCATTAGCCTCATTGAGTTGACCTGCAACTGCCGTTTCAGCAAGTGGAACGTGTTTCACTACCAGTGTGCCAGCGCGTTGCGGTTGCTTAGCTGCATTTGCATCGTAGTCCAGAAGATCGACTTCGATACCAAGAATTTTAGCTCGCTCGGATAGCAGTGTTTTATCAGCACAAACCACGAGTTGATGAGGCCAACTTTCTTGAGATAGAGCCAAAGTTAAATCTGGGCCTATCCCTGCTGGTTCACCTGCGGTTATGACAATACGTTTAGTTGTTGTCATCTTGGTCGTCCTCAACCATCTCAACAAAGGCACTTGCTCTTACTTCTTGTAGCCAAGCACCAGCTTCTTCGTTGAATTTACGGTTAAATAGAATTTGGTAAGCTTTGTTTTTCAAAGCTGAATCGGTACGGTCGACTTCGCGACGGTCTAGTACTTCAACAATGTGCCAACCGTGTACGGTTTTGAATGGCGCACTGATTTTGCCTTCTGGTAGCGTTTCTACTTGGTGTTTGAATTCTGGTACATACAAATCTGGTGTTTGGTAGCCTAGCTCACCATCTTGTACTGCAGAACCTGGATCTTGGCTGTATTGCTGTGCAAGGTCGCCAAAGCTCGCTTCACCTGTGTTTACGCGGCGCGTGATCTCTTCAAGTTGTTCTTTCGCGCCATCGTCACTCAAGATTACGGTTGGCTTAATCAAGATATGACGAGCATTCACTTCCGTTACTGCTACGGTTTCTAAGCCTTTCACATCTTCAATTTTTAGAATGTGGAAACCTACACCGCTACGGAAAGGACCGATGATGCTGCCTTTATTTTGCATTTTGATCTGGTCAGCAAAAATGGTTGGCATCTCTTCTTTACGCATCCAACCCCAATCACCACCTTGCAGCGCTTTAGGACCCTTAGAGTAAGTATATGCCATGGTGCTGAAATCTTTGCCTGAGTTCAGTTCTTCAACCAGTTCAGTAGCTTGAGCTTCTAACTCTTCTTTGGTTTGGTCATCATTGAAGCGAAGTTGAATGTGTCCAATCTTGTATTGAACGGTTGCGTTAGTCTCTTGCGCTAAGATATCCGCTAGGTTATCGACCTCTGCAGGAAGGATGTTAATACGACGGCGAACTAGAGCATTGCGAGCCTCACTTGCCGCAATTTCTTTTCTTACTTGCTCTCGAAATGCATTGTAGCTAAGGCCTTCTTCAGCAACCGATGCGGTAAGTTGTTCTACCGTTTGGTTGTTGTCTTTAGCGATACCTTCAATTGCTTGATCAAGTCGAGCATCATCAATACGAACACCGATACGTTCTGCTTCTTGAGTTTGAATAGTATCGATGATCAGTTTTTCTAGTACTTGCTCATTGAGCACATCTTGCGATGGCAGTGTTTGACCGTTTTTTTTTGCGTTGGCACGCAGTGTCTTCATCGAAGCATCGATGTCGCTTTGTAAGATAACGCCTTCGTTAACGATAACTTTTACGCTGTCTAGCTCAACCGGTGCTGCAAAGCTTGTTGATAAAGTACAAGTCGCTGCAATAGCAATTAATGTGCGTTTCCACAATGTCATGTGTAATCCTTTAAATTTACTGATTTCTTATCAGTAAAGAAAATTAGTTGTTTAAGAAGAATGGGCGACCGTAGCTCAATGAGTTATCAGAACTGCTATCCCCAACAGCGCCTGAATCAGAGCCTAAGTTAGTACCAAAGCCGATAATACCGAAATTCACACCAAAGTTATTTTCATATTCAGGCGTGACATTTGGATCACTAATGTTATTTGTCAGCTGGTTACTATACGTAAATCCGATATACCAACAATCCGATTTATAGTTCAAGCGAGCCAACCATTCTAGATTTTCTTGTGTGGTTAAATCATAGAAATATTGAGCACTGGCATTCCACTTCCGCGAAATCTGGTAAGCACCAAGTAAGCCTGCTTGTGAGATACCATCTCTAGTTATTGAACCAACATTTATACTTTCGCCTACATTATCCTCAATATATTCTTCTGTAACGTAGCGGTAGTTGGTTTGTATATAGCCGCCGGCAAAACGGTACTCAATGGTACTGTTAGCAAGTTGCATCGAAGATGAATCAATGTCGTATTGCACACCGCCATGGTAGAAAAGGTAATCATCGTAGTTGAAGTCCATTTCAATAGCCCAAGATGAATAATTAGTTTTGTCAGCGGAGTCTTCGTTGCCTAAAGTTTGCTTTGTATCTTTATCAAAATAGAAAATTTGACCAAAAGATATGTTTAAGCGCTCTCGGTACTCATCATCAAAAAAGCGAGATGATGCGCCATAGCTAATTTGATTTGCTGACGCAATGCGGTCTACACCACTGTATTTGCGGCTTCTGAATAAGCCATAGTAATCAGTCTGTAGTAGTGTTGTATCGTAAAGACCAATTTCGCTTTGATCTTCTTCTGGCACGTAAAGGTACTGAACTTGAGGTTCGAGTGTTTGAGTGTAATTACCTACAATTTTTGTATCACGTTCAAGAACGATACCTGCGTGGCTTCTAAACTCTGGAATAACTCGACTTACTGATTCTTCCAAGCCTTCATAATCAGAGCCTGCGCCGGTATCAACGCCATCAAGGTCTTGTTGATAGTAAGTACCAAGTAGTCGAGCTTCTGTTGTCCAAGTACCCCAAGTGTTACCTACTGGGATTGTAATACCAGGTTCAACGTGAACACGAGTGGCTGATGGTTTGCCTGATGCGTCGGTATCGAACATTGATATATGACTGATTAAGTCAAAATCTAGGTAATCCATTACCTCTGGAGCATAGTAGTTATACTCGAGTTGTGGCATTAGACGATAAGGCAAGTTATTGCTGGTGGTAAGAACTTGGAAGTCTCGAACAAGTACAGACGCATCCCAATTTTGAGAACGGTATGTTGCTTGCCCTTCTTGAAGCAGTTGTCCATCTTCACGGTTACCGATATTTGAGCTCATGTCCGAAAAGTAGTCAATATCACTGACTTTAGAGTAATCAATTTCGAATAACCAAGATTGTTGGAATATTCCTGAATGTTCTAGTTGGAAACCCCAACGATCGCCTAGATCAGTGTACTTTTGATCGTCTGGTAAATATTCAGACTCGATACTACCGGAACCAAAATCGCTTAAATATCTGAATTTACTGTTGAGTTGAGTGCCACGCTCTTGCATGTACTTGAAGGTAGTTTCCAAATCGTAGTCTGGTGCTAAGTTCCAATAAACAGGAATTTCAGCTTCAAAACCATCGCTTGAACCATACGAAACTGTTGGGTACAAGAAACCGGTTTTACGTGTATCACCCACCGGTACTGTTAAGTAAGGTAAGTAAAAGACGGGAACACTTTGGATTTCAAAACGTGGATTATAAAAAGTGGCTTGTTCTTCGTCTTGGTCGACACTGATGCTCGATGCTCTTAGACGCCAAGCATTATCGCCGATAGGGCAAGAGGTAATGGAGCCATCTTCAATCTCATAAACCGCTTTACCTGTTTTTGCTATATAAACAGCATCTCCGCGACCGGGCTCGCAAAGGAATTCGTAATCGGTGTTCTCAAGCGTCATTTCATCTGTAGTCAGATTATTGGTCGCTCTGTCTGAGGTAGATTTGATTTGACCATCACTAAAGTTTACGTTGCCTTCAGCTACAACGATATTTTCTTGTTGGTGCAGGGTTACGTTATCTGCAAGGATGGTCTTGTTCCCTTGCGTAACGACTACGTCACCTGAGTATATTGCCTTGTCACCATTGATAGCTTCTAAGCGATCTGACTCAACATGAGCGGGTAGCTGTGTCTCGTTTTCTGCAGCGGGCTCGATCAAGCATTGATCTATAGAGGGCATTTCCTGCACACTACTATCGGTGATTGTTTCAGCTTGAGTTGTCGACACGTATAACGCCGTACTTATAGACGCGGCTAACAAGGTGCGGGAAAAAGATTGCATGAAGTTGAACTATCCTGTGTCACTAGATGAAGGGTTGATCTAGTATCAATCCAATTAATAAAGCATTTTCCTTATGATAAAGGAAATAATAGCATTCAGCATCATCAGACAGCATTACTCAGATAAAATTCATAGATAGAGAACACATAATGCAAATATTTGGCAAAATTTTGGGCGCGTTTTTTGGCTTTTTATTTGGAGGGCCACTCGGTTTAGTTTTTGGTCTGTTTTTAGGACACCAATTCGATAAAGCTCGCGGATTGAACCAATCAGGCTTCAATAGCTCTGGTTTTGGTCGAGGTCCAAGCCAAGCAGAAAGACAGAACGAGTTTTTTAAATCCGCTTTTGCGGTTATGGGGCACGTTGCTAAAGCGAAAGGGCAGGTAACGCCAGAAGAGATTCAACTCGCTTCTACCATGATGGAGCGTATGAACCTGCATGGCGAACAGCGTAAAGCAGCGCAAGATGCATTCCGTGACGGCAAAGAGAGCGACTTCCCTCTGAACGACGTACTTGAGCGAGTTAAAATCTCATCGGGTGGTCGTTTTGATCTTCTGCAGTTCTTTCTAGAGCTTCAGGTATCTGCCGCATTTGCGGATGGAAGTTTGCACCCGAGTGAACGTCAAGTTCTGCATAAAATAGCGCAAGGGCTTGGGTTTTCGGCAGCACAACTAGAACGCCGCTTGCAGATGCAAGAAGCTGCGTTCCGTTTCCAACAGCAAGGTGGAAGCTTTGGTGGCCATCAGGGTCATGGGCAATCATCAGGTTGGCAACAGGCTTCGCAACAGAACCAACTTGGCGACGCATATAAGGTTCTTGGTGTGAGTGAAAGTGCTGACGGTAAAGAGGTGAAGAAAGCCTACCGCAAGCTGATGAATGAACATCACCCAGATAAACTGATGGCGAAGGGCTTACCGCCTGAGATGATGAATGTTGCGAAAGAGAAATCGCAAGAAATTCAGAATGCTTATGACCTGATAAAGAAAGTAAAAGGTTTTAAGTAATTGAACACTAAACTGAGTAATAACAAAGTTACTCGGTTTTTTATTAAAGGGAATTATATGACGGTAACGTATCAGGATGTTCTAGAGTTTTGGTTCGATGAGTTGACGCCTAAAGATTGGTTTACTGGCGGCGCCGAGATTGACACTTTGATAGAGTCTCGATTTTCTGAATTGCATAAAGCAGCCATTCAAGGCGAGCTATTTGAGTGGCGCCAAACTGCGCAAGGACGATTGGCTGAGATTATCGTACTTGATCAGTTTTCTCGAAATATTGGTAGAAAAAGTCCGACAGCATTTTCTGCTGATCCGATGGCGTTGGCTCTAGCCCAAGAGGCGGTAGCGGGTGGTTTTGATCACCAGCTTAACGAGCAACAGAAAAGCTTCCTGTATATGCCTTATATGCACAGTGAATCTTTGTTAGTCCATGAACAAGCCGTGGAACTCTTTTCTCAAACGGGATTAGAGCATAATCTGGACTTTGAGTTTAAGCACAAGGTTATCATTGAGCGACTTGGTCGCTATCCGCACCGTAATGAGGTGTTAGGGCGAGCTTCGACTCCCGAAGAGATTGAGTTCTTGCAGCAACCGAGCTCAAGCTTTTAATTGTAGAAATACGGTCAAAGAATTGAGAAGAGGCTAGAGGTTAATAAAAACCTCTCGCCTCTTTTTTACTTTAGTGATCAACTTTAGCCTTAGAGCTAGTTTGCTTGGTTGAGCGACCAATCGTATTCATAACTGATGTTTTGAGTATTGGTTACTGCTTCAATTCGATATTGTTCTAAGTGCTGAATAAGCTGTTTCTTCGTACCAAAATCCACAGCAAACCATTCGTAAATCGATGATAGTTGAAGCTTATTGTTTGTAACCATCACGCCTTTGTCACTGCTTACAAACTCAGTTGCAGCTTGCTCTAGCAAGGCTTCAGTATTTTTAGAGGTAAAAGCGTCAGGTTGTAAGTTAGGGCAACCTAGGCTGGCACAGTTCACTGCATAATGCGTGCGAGGATCTTGCCAAATTGGTCTTAGGATTCGGTGTTCAATGTCATTGAGTGTCAGTGATTTCCCATTAACGACTACCACATCATCTCCCCACGGACCGAAACTAAATAGTCCGCCAAGTTTAGTTATGGATTTGATCGGGTAGGCATCAAGAATCAAATCGACAGTCACGGCGTTGTATAGGTTAACCCAATAGGCATACTGCTCCGCTTTTGAATAGTCGAGCGGATTCACCTGTTCGAGTTGCTTGATGTATTGTTTAAGCTTTGTTTTATCGGCGGTGTTCACTGCTTTATAGCGAACTAACGTATTTTGCCCCTGTTTAACCAAGTAGCTATCGAGGAATTGCTGCCAATCTTGATGAGATACCTGTTCTAGTTTGGTTTCGTCGCTTTGGTTCCAGTATGGCCAAAGATCGGACTTAGGCGCAGACCAAGCTAAGGTTGAGAAAAGTAGGCTGACAATAAAAAGTAGTTGTTTCATGGCATTCTCCTGATGACTGACTACTAAGACCTTAAGGCTTACCATTTTCTTTCATTGCTCTTCATTTAAATAAACATATGAAGTTAAGTTAAAAGCTTAGCCAAATAAAAAAGGTTGGCACTTGGCCAACCTTTAGATTTATTCAGAAACGTCTCATTATTTTAGGAAGCTAGGAATCTTAGCTTCAAACTCTGAGATCTTATCGGCATGTTGAAGTGTAAGGCCGATATTATCTAAACCATTCAGTAAGCAGTGACGACGGAACTCATCAATTTCAAACGAGTACTCTTTGCCGTTCGCGCTGACTTTCATTGCTTCTAGATCAACCGTAATTTCTGCACCTTCATTCGCTTCAACGAATTGGAATAGCTCATCCACTTCTTGCTCAGTCAATCGAACTGGCACCATTTGGTTGTTGATCGAGTTACCGTAGAAAATGTCGGCAAAGCTTGGTGCGATCATTACTTGGATACCGTAATCGGCAAGCGCCCACGGTGCGTGTTCACGAGATGAACCACAACCGAAGTTTTCACGAGCTAAAAGAATTGAAGCGCCTTGGTAGCGAGCTTCGTTCATTACAAAATCAGGGTTTGGCTGTTGGCCTGCATCGTCTAGGAAGCGCCAATCGTGGAACAAGTGCTTACCAAAACCGATGCGGTTTACTTTCTGTAGAAACTGCTTTGGAATGATCGCATCAGTATCGATGTTGGCCGTATCTAGAGGAACGACTAATCCGGTGTGTTGTTGAAAACCTGACATGTTAAATCCTCTAATTAAAGTTCACGAATATCGACAAAGTGACCAGCGATAGCCGCTGCGGCTGCCATTGCTGGGCTAACTAGGTGCGTACGACCATCACGGCCTTGGCGACCTTCAAAGTTACGGTTTGATGTAGAAGCACAGCGCTCTTGTGGACCTAGACGGTCGTTGTTCATCGCAAGACACATAGAGCAACCCGGTAAACGCCATTCAAAGCCTGCTTCGATGAAGATCTTATCTAGGCCTTCAGCCTCAGCTTGTGCTTTAACTTGCTCTGAACCCGGAACGATAAGCGCTTGAACATGTTTCGCTACTTGACGGCCTTTCGCTACCGCTGCTGCTGCACGCATGTCTTCGATACGAGAGTTAGTACAAGAACCCACGAACACTTTATCTACGTTGTAATCAGATAGAGATTTACCGGCTTCAAGACCCATGTAAGCCAGCGCTTTTTCAGCTGATGCTTTTTCTACAGGGTCTGCGAAGCTTTCTGGTGCAGGGATTGGTGTGTCTACTGAGATAACCTGACCTGGGTTGGTACCCCAAGTGACTTGTGGTTTGATGTCTGCCGCTTCTAATGTAACAACTGCATCGAATTCTGCATCAGCATCGGTTTTTAACGTATCCCAGTATTCGATTGCTGCTTCTAGGTCTTCGCCTTCTGGAGAGAACTTACGACCTTTGATGTACTCGTATGTCGTTGCATCTGGAGCGATTAAGCCTGCTTTAGCGCCAAGCTCGATTGCCATGTTACATACTGTCATACGACCTTCCATCGTAAGGTCGGTAATTGCCTCACCACAGAATTCAACTACGTAGCCAGTACCGCCAGCAGCCGTTGTTTTACCGATGATCGCTAGCACGATGTCTTTTGCAGTGATGCCAGGAGTAACCTTGCCTTTTACTTCGATCTTCATGGTTTTAGCGCGAGCTTGTTTTAGCGTTTGCGTAGCTAGAACGTGTTCCACTTCTGAAGTACCGATACCAAATGCTAGTGAACCAAATGCACCGTGTGTAGCCGTGTGCGAGTCACCACATACGATGGTCATGCCCGGTAGCGTAATACCTAGCTCAGGACCCATTACGTGCACAATACCTTGGTATTTGTGGTTTAGATCGTAAAGCGTGACACCAAACTCTTCACAGTTCTTCGATAGCGTTTCCATTTGGATACGAGCCATCTCACCAGAAGCGTTGATGTCTTTAGTTTGTGTCGATACGTTGTGATCCATGGTCGCGAAGGTTTTGCCTACTTGGCGAACTTTACGACCTTTTTCACGCAGGCCATCAAAGGCTTGTGGCGACGTTACTTCGTGGACTAAGTGGCGATCGATATAAAGAATTGGTGTTTCGCCCTTCGCTGCAACCGCAACGTGAGCGTCATAAACTTTTTCGTATAAGGTTTTTGCGTGCTGGTTTGTCGACATAGCTTTTCTTCCTTGGGAGCATCAGTCCCAGTGTTTGTTTCGAGCCAAGTCATGCGGTTTACGCTGACTTGGCTTGATATTATTCTTATGTACTTGCTTCTAATCGGAGCCTTTAGCTTATGAAGCTAAGATGTACTCAGCGATCTTGTCACCCATTTCTGAGGTAGTCAGTGCTTCGTTCTTACCTGCAAGGTCTGCCGTTAGCTCGCCTGCAGAAAGTGCTTTCGATACCGCTGCTTCGATGTCTTGTGCTGCTGCTTCTTCGCCTAGGCTGTAACGAAGCATTAGGGCTGCAGAAAGGATTTGCGCGACTGGGTTTGCGATGTTCTTACCTGCGATATCTGGTGCGCTGCCACCTGCTGGTTCGTATAGGCCGAAGTTGCTTTCATTTAAACTTGCAGAAGGAAGCATACCCATAGAGCCAGTGATCATTGCGCACTCATCAGAGATGATGTCACCAAAGATGTTTGAACATAGCATTACGTCAAACTGAGATGGGTCTTTGATTAGCTGCATGGTCGCGTTGTCGATGTACATATGGTTTAGCGTGACATCTGGGTAATCTTTTGCGATCTCTTCAACGACTTCACGCCATAGGATAGAGCTCTGTAGAACGTTCGCTTTATCGATTGAGTAAACGTTTTTGTTACGTAGGCGTGCCGATTCAAACGCAATCTTTGCAATACGTTCGATTTCGTAGCGGTGGTAAACCTCTGTATCAAAAGCTTTTTCAGTTGCGCCTTCGCCTTCACGGCCTTTAGGTTGGCCGAAGTAGATACCGCCTGTTAGCTCACGGACTACCACGATGTCGAAACCGTTACCTGAGATGTCAGCACGTAAAGGAGAGAAAGACTCTAGACCTTTATGGATTTGAGCTGGACGTAGGTTACAGAACAGTTGGAAGTGTTTACGTAGAGGAAGTAGGGCACCACGCTCTGGTTGGTCGTTCGGTGGAAGGTGTTCCCATTTAGGACCGCCAACAGAACCAAAAAGTACTGCGTCAGATTCTTCACAGCCAGTGACTGTTGCTTCTGGAAGTGGACAGCCGTGGTTATCAATTGCAATACCACCAACATCATACTCTTCGCGAGAAAAGCTAATCGCGTGCTTCTTTTCGATCGCGTCTAGCACTTTATGCGCTTGTTGCATTACTTCTGGGCCAATGCCATCACCAGGTAGTACGGCAATTTTGTATGATTTATCAGTCATGTTAATCCTTTAATTCTTTGTTACTGAGCTATTTAGCTCGTTTTAAATTTTGTCCCTAAAGCCAATAACATCGGCTCTAGGGCTCTGTTATTGGGTGTTTAAACTGTTGCGATTCTTTGCTGTTTCATTTCAGCAATGGTGTCTGCGCGTTGAATGCTATTAATAACGTGCAGTAGCGCCTGACCAGAGGCCTCAACGATATCCGTTGAAACGCCTGTACCGTGGTACTTGCGGCCTTTGTAGTTCGCAATAATATCAGCTTGGCCTAAGCCATCTTCGCCTTCACCTTTCGCGGTAAGGTCGAATTTATCCAATGCAATTTCGTAACCCGTTAAGCGGTAGATACATTGGTATAAAGCATCAACCGGGCCGTTACCGACAGCCGCTTCGCATTTCTCTTCATCACCACATTGCAGCTTGATGCTGGTGGTAGACATAACACTACCAGATTGTACGCTTAGGTAGTTAAGTTTATAGAAGTCATCTTCGTCACGTAGATTTGCGAAGTGCATTAGTGCTTCTAGGTCGTAATCGAATACTTGGCCTTTACGGTCAGCCAGTTTCAAAAAGTCTTCGTACAATGAATCTAGGTTGTACTCATTGTCTTTGTAGCCCATTGCGTCCATGTGGCTCTTAACGGCTGCACGACCACTGCGACTTGTTAGGTTCAATGCCTTGTTTTTCAAGCCAATAGACTCAGGAGTCATGATCTCGTAAGTGTTCTTGTTCTTTAGCATGCCATCTTGGTGAATACCTGAAGAGTGGCTGAACGCGTTTGCACCGACGATAGCTTTGTTGTCTTGAATTGGCATATGGCAAAGCTGGCTAACCAATTTACTGGTACGGTGAATCTCTTTGTGGTCCAAACCGGTATGAACACCTAATAGCTCTTGACGAGTTTTGATGATCATTGCGATTTCTTCTAAAGAACAGTTACCCGCACGCTCACCAATACCATTGATTGTGCCTTCAATTTGTCGAGCACCTGCTTGAACGGCAGCAATTGAGTTAGCAACCGACATGCCTAAGTCATCGTGACAGTGAACAGAGATGATCGCTTGGTCGATGTTGGGTACGCGATCAAATAGCGTTTGGATAATGCCACCAAACTCATTCGGTACTGTGTAGCCTACGGTGTCTGGAATGTTGATGGTTTTTGCGCCCGCGTTAATCGCGGCTTCAACCATACGACATAGGTTGTCGATAGGTGTACGACCGGCATCTTCACAAGAGAACTCAACATCGTCAGTGTAGTTGCGCGCATGCTTTACCGCTTTCACTGCCATCTCGACAACATCGTCGTAGCTGCGGCGTAATTTATCTTGCACGTGAACCGTCGATGTAGAAATGAAGGTATGAATACGGAACTGCTCAGCCACTTTTAGCGCTTCTGCAGCGGCATCGATATCTTTTGCAACTGCACGAGAAAGCGCACAGATACGGCTATCTTTAATATTTTTTGCGATGGTTTGTACTGATTCGAAATCGCCTGGCGATGACACAGGGAAACCCGCTTCAATAACATCTACACCCAGTCGTTCAAGTGCATAAGCGATCTGTAATTTCTCTTTTACCGTAAGGCTTGCTGCCAACGCTTGCTCGCCGTCACGTAAAGTCGTATCAAAAATTATCACTTGATCGTTCATGGGTGCTTCCTTATATCGATATTGTATCGATTGCTATCCAAATTATTATTGAGAATGATGTTCTTTTAAAAGTGCCAGTTACAAAAAAACCCGCTCAGCGCGGGTTTTAATATTTGTGTAGTTCTTGACCCACAACTTACCCGCGCGATTGGTTCACGATAAGGAGAAGTTTCAGCAGTCGAGAAGAAGAAAAAATCATTACACAAATATCCGTAAATAAACTGTTAACACCATATGTACCGTAATTTATTCTGAGCGTCAAACAAGAAAATCCAATATCAGCATACATTAGCGGCGTTTTGGTTTGGTTTGTGCTGCTTGCGTGTTGTTTGTTGGTGTTATCGGCTGATTGAGTGTTTCGTACTGGGCGGTTAGTTTATCGTTTGGCTTATGTGTAGGTTAAAACTTTGTAGTAAATCTTTTTGATGGAACGATTCACCAATAAAATTAAAAGGGCGGCTAAATTAATTAATCATTTGATTAAATAGTGAGTAATTAATCTTCTACAACCATGTCGATTTATCCCTATAATTAATCGTGTGATTAATTATAGGGATAGGTCTCAGTGATGGCAGCGCGTAAAGCAGGGCGACCTCAACAGAATCTAGATGTACGGCAGTTACTCATTGAGCACGCTCGAGATCTGTTCGTGGTTCAACCGTACGACAAGGTATCGACTCGCTTAGTTGCTGAGCGAGCGGGTGTGAATATTGCGATGATTCGCTATTACTTTGGCAGTAAAGCCGGATTGTTTGAGGCGATGCTGCGTGAAACATTACGCCCTATGCAATTACAAATGCAGAGACTCGTTGATGAAAGCAGTCATGAGAACTTTCTTGATTTAATGCGGACTTACTACAAAGAGATGGTCAAAGTGCCGAAGTTTCCTCGCTTGATAGCCCAAGTGATGAATATGCCTCCCTCTGAAGTGCAAAGAGAGTTGCTCGAAAAGGTTTTCCTCGATGTTGCAAAGCCAGCCCAAGATGTCATTTTTGAAAAGTTGGTTGAACAAGGCATCTTAAAACAGAACATGGATCCAAAATTGTGCCGTATTTCGTATGTAAGCTTGATGGTGTTTCCTTTCATCGCTCCGCCGCCTTTATTGGCAATTCATGGGATTGAGATTAATGAAGAATTTCTTAATCGTTTAATCGAACACAACATTCAATTGATGACTGAAGGCTTTATTAACGCACCGAGCCCTTCTTCCGTGCAGGACCAAAGATAATGAAAATAAATAAAAAACTACTCTTCTTTCCAGCACTTGCGGTTGGTGTTATTGGCCTTGTCGCCGCGATTAACTTGAAGCCGGATCTTCCAACCAAACCTGCGGGTGATAGGGCTCGCTTAGTTGATACTGTGAGCCTAGAACAACAACTGATAGCGCCGTTAGCGGTCGGCTTTGGCAAAGTAGTGCCTAAAGTTGAATGGAAAGCGATTGCTGAGGTGACAGGACAGATCGTGTATCGACATCCAGATCTTGAAAAAGGCCAGGTGATCCCTGCAGGAATGGTCGTGCTCAAGGTTGATCCATTGGATTACGAATTGAAACTGATACAAGCAGAGGCGGATCTAAAATCAAGCCAAACCTCATTAGCGAAATTGAATCAAGAAGAAGACAACCTTAATCAGACTCTTAAGATCGAAAAGAATCGTTTGGTGATCAGCAATAAAGAGCTACAACGTAAACAGGATCTGCGTAAGAAAGGGCTCACCTCTCAATCGGATGTCGACCTGCAACAACAAAGCGCATTGTCTCAGCAGAAGTTGGTATTAGATATCGCGAACCAAATCGCGTTGATGCCAGATGAAAAGCGTGTTGCGGAAGCGGTGATTAAGGTCAACGTGTCTAAGGTAAAAGAGGCGCAGCGCTCTCTCGATAAGACCACGATCACTTTACCAAGAGCGATGCGAATTGCTCAAGTTGATATTGAACAAAATCAAGTAGTTAACCTTCAGCAAGAGATGTTTATTGCTCACGGGATTGATGTTATGGAAGTGGAGGCGCAACTTTCTATTCACGATATGCAAACTTTAGCCTCCAGCTTTAACCAATTTCCTCGCGATGCTGCAGGAATCCCTAATCCTTATGAAGCGCCAATCAAAGCAAGCATTCAACTTAACAGCGGCAACCTGAACCTCAGTTGGCCAGCGAAGGTGGCAAGAATCAGCGAAACAGTTGATGAAAACCAAGCGACGGCGGGGATTATTCTCGAGATCGCTCAAGATTACTCACAATTGCAACCAGACAGCGCAACGCCTTTGGTTAACGGTATGTTTGTCAAAGCTGAGATTGAGGGTGTCGCGAATCTAAGTTGGGTGGTTCCAGAGCGAGCACTGCATGGTGATAAGGTTTACCTGATGGATGACAACCAGCGTTTGCAAGTGGTCAATGTTGAAGTGCTTTATCGCAGAGACAATCAAGTGGTTGTGAGTGGAGAGCTACAAACTGGAGATAAACTGGTTCTTAATGATGTCCTGCCAGCAATAGAAGGCATGTTACTGAGAGAGTCCAACTCTGAAGAGGCTGAGCTTGAATCAGATACTCAGGAGAGTGCGTCATGATCAAGTTTTTCTCTCGGCACCCAACAGCAGCAAACTTGTTGATGCTTGGGTTGTTGATCTTGGGTATAAGCTCACTATCAACCATCAAACGTGAAACCTTCCCCGCTTACGATCCGCCTTACATTATGGCTGCGATTGTCTATCCCGGCGCCTCTCCACAAGAAGTGGAAGAGAGCTTGTGTGTACGAATGGAAGATGCAGTAGACGGCTTAGCCAACATTGAAGAGACTCAATGTGAAGCGATCGAAGGCAGCGCCCGTTTAATTCTCAAGTTAAATGAAAAAGCGGACATCGGCCGAATGCTGGTGGACGTGCAAACCCAGATCAACTCGATCAATGACTTCCCAACTGAGATTGAATCGCCTGTTGTTCAAGAGCTAGATTGGAATGAACCGGTTGTCGATATCGCTATAACAGCCGAAACGTCGTGGCCAGAACTTAAGGCCTACGCGGAAGATCTTAAGCGCACCATGAAGCTTGATTACGATGTATCTTTGGTCGAGGTTAGCGGCTTCTCGGATCATCAATATCGAGTGGAACTGGATACCCAAGCTATTCGTCAGTTGGGTTTGAGTGTCGGTGATATCGCGGATCAAATTGGTCGACAGAATGTAAAACTGCCGAGTGGTAACGTTGAAACACCAGACAAAAACTTTCTGATTCGTTTCGACGAGAGACGAGTTACGCCTGTTGAGCTGGAAAGCATCGTGGTTGGATCTGCGCCTAATGGCTCGGTGATTCGTTTGAGAGACATAGCCAAAATAACCGACCGCTTTGAGCTTGATGAGCAAAAGGTGCTATTTGATGGCAAGCCTTCAGCGCTGCTTAAGATCAGTAAGAACAAAGAAGACGATGCGCTGCGAATCAAAGAGAACGTAACACGATTCGTTGAAGATCAAAGCGCGATTGCTCCTGATGGCGTGACACTACAAATGACCAACGATCTCTCATCTGTGCTTTGGGATCGTCTAACCATGATGGTGAGCAATGGCTGGCAAGGTATTGTGCTGGTGTTCGCCACCATGTGGCTGTTCTTCAGCTTACGTTATTCATTTTGGGTGGCGGCAGGGTTGCCAGTGGCCTTCCTTGGTGGCTTGTTCTTAATGGCCAACCTTGGTTTGTCGATCAACATTATGTCGCTGGTCGGGTTGTTAATGGCAATCGGTATTATGATGGATGACGCCATCGTGATAGCCGAATCGATAGCCTCCCACTTAGATAGGGGACAAAGCGTCGATGATGCGGTGTACAACGGCGTTAAGAAAGTGTTTCCCGGAGTGTTGTCTTCTTTCTTAACCACGGTGTGTATTTTCGGTAGCTTACTGTTCCTAGATGGCGAGATGGGCGCGGTGCTTAAGGCCGTTCCTCAAGTATTGATTTTGGTGCTGTCGTTGAGCTTGATTGAAGCCTTCCTGATTCTACCTAATCACTTATCTCATTCATTACATAAAGAAAAAAATGATAAGCCAGCGCTGCGCTTTAAAGTGGTGTTGCTTGAGAAGTTTGAGAACTTCCGTAATACCACTTTGATGAACATGGTTGAGAAAGTCGTGACCTTCCGCTACGCCTTTATGGGCGGAGTGATTACGTTGTTGTTACTTTCGGTCGCCTTGATTGCTGGTGGCGTTGTTAAGTTTCAACCTTTCCCTGAGCTAGATGGTGATATCGCCGAGGCGCGTATTATTCTTCCGCCGGGGGCGTCACTGTCTCAAACCGAGAAAGTGGTCGACAAAATTGTCGCGTCTGCTGAGCGTTTGAACAAGCAATGGAGCGAAGAGGTTGAAGAAGGCAATACACTGGTCGAGCACATAACTAGCCAATTCAATGCTAACGCCGATGCCAATGAATCCGGCCCGCACTTAGCCACAGTGCGCTTAGATTTACGCGGAGCAGAGAGTCGTAATACGGTTATCGATGATTTCATTGATGCGTGGCGAGAGGATATTGGCGATTTAGCGGATCCTATTTCATTGGTGTTCAAGCAACCGACTATGGGGCCGGGCGGTCGTGCTATTGAAATCCGCGCCAAACACGATGACCTGAGCGCATTGAAATCCGCTTCTTTGGATATTCAGGAATACCTTAATCAGTTTGATGGCGTGCACGGCGTGCTGGATGACATGCGTATGGGTAAAGAAGAGATTTTGGTGAAGCTGCGTCCGGGCGCTGAGACCTACAATGTGAATGGACAGATGATCGCTTCCCAATTACGTGCGGCTTTCTTTGGTCAGACAGCGGATGAGATTCAAATCGGTGTTGAGAATATCTCGATTGAAGTTCGTCTTGATAAAGAACAAGCGGGCGACATACAGCAGCTAGCTAACTTCCCAATCATTACCGCAGATGGCAGTCAGATCCCGCTAGCAACGTTGGCGACATTAGATTTCCAGCGTAACTACGTGCGAATTCAGCGTATTGATGGGCTGAGAACCATCAGTATTTTTGGTGATATTGATAATAAGAAAGCGAGTTCATCCGCGATTTTGGCTCAGTTCCAAAAAGATGAAGCCGCCAAACTTATTCAGAAGTACCCGGGTTTACGCTTTGATTTCGAAGGGGAGGCCAAGGATGCAGCCAAGACTGGCGCTTCGATGGGCAAAGGATTCTTGCTCGGCTTATTCGGCGTGTTTGCGATTCTTAGCTATCAGTTCAGAAGCTATTTAGAGCCTGTGGTCGTGATGTTAGCGATTCCACTCGCTTTTATTGGGGTGGTCGTTGGTCACTGGATACTTGGCCATTCTTTGAGTATGCCAAGCATGATGGGCTTTGTGTCGCTTGCCGGAATTGTGGTTAATGATTCCATCTTGTTGGTGCAGTACATTCGTCACCATGTCGATGAGGGAGATAGCGTGCATGACTCGGTGGTGAAAGCCAGTCGCGAGCGTTTCCGAGCGGTATTCTTGACCTCAATGACGACTGCGGCAGGTTTGCTACCGCTGTTGACGGAAACCAGCTTACAGGCTCAGGTTATCCAGCCACTGGTTATTTCGATCGTATTCGGCATATTTGCCTCGACCTTATTAGTATTGTTTATGATCCCAGCGGCCTACGCGATATTGGCGGATTTCGGTTTGGTGAAAAAGCACGAGCCATTAGCGCTATAACTTTTAGTGCTATAGCCTTTAGCGCTATTATCATTAGCGAACGCTATAACCATTAACACGATAGAAGTAGCGTTTGCTTGCTTATATAAAGAAGTAAAAACATAGAAGAATAAAGCGGCCTTGGGTCGCTTTATTTTTATCGACAGTTTCTAGGCCTCATCAGCTTGCTTAGCGAAAGCGGTCAATTCGCCTCAAAATTCATTTTAGTTCATTCAAAACGTCACTTAACTGTCATTTCAGGAGCATAACTTGAGCCTTAACTGAATAAGGATTGTTAAGGAGATTGTATGCGTACTATCGAACCTATTGTCCGCTGGGATGTGGCATTTTCTGTTTTCTGTTTAAAGAGTCGTTATAGCGGACAACAGGCGACACTCAGTAAGGCGGTGTCTCATACTGGAGATGGACACCTTTACGTTTTGATTGCTTTGGTTGCACTACTGGCTGACAGTTACACCGGTCGAGATTTTCTATTGGTGGGCTTAACTGCCTTTGCAATCGAGTTACCTATTTACTGGTTTGCCAAAAATACCCTCAAGCGTCGCAGACCCGCTGAATTCTCTTCATTGCTTTACTCCCATATTGTGCCATCTGATAAATACAGCCTGCCTTCTGGGCATTCCGCTGCGGCTTTTGTTATGGCGACTCTAATCGGACATTTCTATCCGAGCTTGTACCTCTTTAGCTTGGTGTGGGCAACTGCGATTGCAGGCTCTCGAATCCTGCTCGGTGTGCACTTTTTAACGGACGTACTGATTGGCGCAGCCTTGGGCATCGCTTGTACCAGCCTCGCTATCAGCTTCATCCTGTAATTATTTTGTTGGCAACCACTGCCGAGTTTAAGTGGCAAACTTAAAGGAACATGCATGAAAATTTTATATGGCGTACAAGGCACAGGAAATGGGCACATCGCTCGAGCGAGAGCAATGGCCGTCGCTTTTCGTCAGCAAAATATTGATGTCGATTTTCTGTTCTCTGGGCGAGATGAGAGCAAATACTTTTCGATGGAAGCGTTTGGCAACTATCAGACCCGCAGCGGCTTAACTTTTTACAGCGAGCAGGGGCAGGTTAAATACGGCAAAACATTCATGAAGAACAACATCTGGCGATTTCTCCGTGAGATTAACCAGATCGATCTTACGCCTTATGACTTAGTGATTAATGATTTTGAGCCTGTCACTGCATGGGCGGCTAAGAGACAAGGTGTGCCATGCATTGGGATAAGCCACCAGAATGCGTTTCGTTATGATGTACCCAAAGAAGGGGGCAACTGGATTGAACATTCAGTGATTCAACATTTCGCCCCAACCGAGCACTCTATTGGCTTGCACTGGTATCACTTTGAACAGCCGATTTTGCCGCCTATCGTTCACACGCTGGTTGGTGAGCAACAAACCAAAACAGCACAAGACTTTACGTTGGTCTATTTGCCATTTGAGGATCTTGAGTCGATCTCAGAGCTGCTGATGAAGTTCATTTCGCAAAACTTTGTCTGTTACCACCCGGATGTGATTGAGCATAGCCGAGTTGAAAATATTGAGTTCAAACCACTGAGTCATGCGGGCTTTCAATTCGACCTCAATCAGTGCTCTGGTGTGGTCGCAAATGGCGGCTTTGAATTGCCATCTGAAGCCCTAACTTTGGGGAAGAAATTGCTTCTCAAACCACTCGAAGGACAGTTCGAACAACAGAGCAATGTGGCGACGCTAGAGGCCCTTGGGTTAGCTCAAACCATGACGTTTTTAGATGCGGCTATCTTGCGCGCTTGGCTCAGTGAAAAACAGGCCGAAGTGGTCACCTATCCAGACGTGGCAAGTGCACTCGTTGAGTGGGTATTAGCAGGGAATTGGTCTAATCAAGATGATTTAAGAAAGCAACTTTGGGACAAGGTCGACTTTCCAAGTTATGCATCGCTCACCTAACTCATAAGTGCTATTTCTGAATTGGCCGGTTGAACAATTCACGAGTTCAATAAATTGTAACAAATGTAACCAAACGATAGAACAGCTAAATAAGTCGAAATTAAACTCATAAGTGACGCATTTTATGTTTTTTTATAACTCTATAAATAATTGATTTTTAGATGTTGTTTAATCATTAAGGTAAAATAAAATTATTCTTTATCAATCTTGTTGGTAGCTCGAGATGCATTGGTTAATAGTAATGTCAATCCGAAAAACATCGGTCTGATAAATATAAGAATTAGTGGTTATCTATTCTCATACCATTACCAATTTAACGCTGTCGAACCGACAAGAGGCAACTTGAATGTTAGATAAGAAAGACGCAATGAGTGCTATTGCAAGCTACAGAATGGAAAGCACACTTCGTGGAGTCGACTTAAATCTTTTGACTGTATTTGATGCAGTTATGCAAGAGCAAAACATTACACGTGCAGCTCACAATCTGGGTATGTCTCAGCCTGCTGTAAGTAACGCTGTTGCTCGTCTAAAAGTGATGTTTAACGACGAACTATTCATGCGTCAAGGTCGTGGTATTCAACCGACTCAACGTGCTCGTCAGTTGTTTGGTCCAATCCGCCAAGCGCTACAGTTAGTACGCAACGAACTACCAAGTTCTGTGTTCTCTCCAGAGTCGTCTTCTCGCCTGTTCAAACTAGCGATTTGCAGCCCTTGTGATATGCGTTTTGCTCCTAAGATTATGTCGACAATCAACGAGCAAGCACCTAGCGTGAAACTGCACATGGATGCTGAATTCGATCGTCAACTTTCTGAGCGTATGCGCTACCAAGAAATCGACTTCGTTATTGATTACGCTCGTTTTGATGAGCAAGGCTTCTCAAGCACTGAAATCTTCCAAGACGAATTAGTTGTGGTTGCTTCTGCTTCTCACCCACGTATCAACGGTGAAGTTTCTGCGGCAGAGCTGCTTAACGAAAAGCACGCAAAACTGTCTCGCATCCATGGTCAACGTAGCTTCTCTGAGCAAGCTTACCGTGACCTAGATTGCACGCCTTTCTACGAAGGTACGAGCTTAAGCAACGTTCTTTACGTTGTAGGCCAATCTGAACTAGTAACAATTGCTCCTCGTTGGATGGTAGAACATGCAGCAAACAAAGAGCAGCTTCAGATTCTAGATTTCCCATTCGATAATGCGGCGATTTCTGGCTTCCTAAGCTGGCACGAATCAAGTGAAAAGGATAAAGGACACATTTGGTTACGAGATCAGTTAATGATGATCTGTGGCGAAGTAGTGGCACTTAACTAGACACTAATCCCTATGATTTATAAGCCCTAAGCTAGGAGACTGGCTTAGGGCTTTTTTATGCGTGCTATTTTAGTAGGTAGAAAACTTAGCGTTAGACGTACTATTACTTATAACTTTGAGCTTCATCAGTTGCCTTTTCCATGATCAGAGGTACACTTGTGCGCTCAAAAAAGCTTACAGGTGTAAGCCTAAAGGTAAAGAGATGGCCAATTTAGATTTTCATATCGTAAAAAGACTTCGTGACCAAATTGCCCAAGGCGGCAACCGTACAGCTTTGAAGCACAAAGTAGATAATGTATGGCAAGGTATTAGCTGGCAGCAGTTTGGACAACAAATCGATACGCTTTCATTAGCACTGTTGGCTCAAGGACTGAGAGTTCAGGATAAGATCGGTATCTATTCGAACAATATGCCTCAATGGACCGTGGCAGATTTTGCATCGTTACAAGCACGCCTTGTGACTGTGCCGATTTATCCAACGAATACAGCAGCACAGTCTTCTTACATCATCCAAAATGCAGATGTGAAGATCTTATTCGTTGGTGAGCAAGTTCAATTCGATGCGGCGGTTAGCCTGTTTGAAGAGTGCGAGCAGCTAGAAGTTGTTGTGGCTATGTCTGATGACATCGACCTGCAAGGACACAGCTTTGCCGTATCTTGGAATGACTTCATGGCGCGTGGCGTTGAAGCACAACAAGCTGAACTTGACGTGCGTCTTGCTGATGCAAGCATGGACGACCTGCTGACTCTTATCTATACCTCTGGTACCACAGGTCAGCCAAAAGGCGTAATGCTTGATTACACCAACATTGGCTACCAGTTAGAAGGCCACGATGAGCGCCTTAGCCTGAGCAAAGACGATGTCTCATTGTGTTTCCTACCGTTATCACACGTATTTGAGCGTGCTTGGACGTTCTACGTTCTTTATAAAGGCGCAACCAACTGCTACCTGCAAGATACGATGCAAGTGCGTGATGCGCTAAGTGATGTGAAACCTACTGTAATGTGTGCGGTTCCACGCTTCTACGAGAAGATCTTCTCTGCGATTCACGAGAAGGTATCTAAAGCACCATTTATTCGTAAAGTGCTATTTACTTGGGCGGTGAACATGGGAGCAAAGCTTTCAGTTTGTCACCAAGAAGGTCGTACTCCATCGTTGATGCTGAAGAAGAGCCATGCGCTAGCTGATAAGCTTGTGCTATCTAAACTGCGCGCTCTACTCGGCGGTAACATCAACTTCATGCCTTGTGGTGGAGCTAAGTTAGATGAAACCATCGGTCGCTTCTTCCATGCTATCGGTATCAACGTAAAACTTGGCTACGGCATGACAGAAACCACAGCAACGGTGTCTTGCTGGGATGACCGCTGCTTTAACCCTGATTCTATCGGTATGTCGATGCCGGGCGCAGAAGTTAAGATTGGTGCTAAGGACGAGATTCTTGTTCGCGGTCCAATGGTGATGCGTGGCTACTACAAGATGCCAGAAGAGACAGCTAAGACATTCGATGAGCACGGTTTCTTGAAAACCGGTGATGCGGGTCATTTTGATGAAAATGGTAACCTGTTCATTACTGATCGTATCAAAGAGCTGATGAAAACTTCTGGTGGTAAGTATATTGCCCCGCAAGTGGTTGAAGGTGCGATTGGTAAAGATCACTTTATCGAACAGATTGCTGTTATCGCTGATACACGCAAATTCGTTTCTGCGCTGATTGTTCCTTGTTATGACTCGCTAGAAGAGTACGCCAAAGAGCTTAATATCAAGTATCACGATCGCGTTGAACTTGTTAAGCACCACCAAATCGTCGAGATGCTAGAAAAGCGTGTGAATGACCTACAGCAAGAACTGGCTAAGTTTGAGCAAGTGAAGAAATTCAAACTGCTACCAAAAGCATTTTCTATGGATGATGGTGAACTGACACCAACTCAAAAATTGCGTCGTAAAGTTATCAACGATAAGTATCAAGACGAAATCGAAGAAATGTACAACGAAAAGCCTAAAGATAAGTAGTTTTCTGCTTAGATAAATTTTCAGTTGTTTAAAAATCCCCCTACGAATGTGATTGCATTTTTAGGGGGATTTTTTGTATCTAATGACACAGCACAATGTGCGAAAGCGCACACCAGCAAGCTCGCGGTTTATCGATAAATAGCGATCTATTAAAATATTAAGTGCTTTTTTTTGTTCGCTAACTAGTGTTTAAACCTGGCGTGTGGGGCTGAGTTGGGTTTTATTTAATGCTTTGAGCTAATAGTTGGTTTTTTGGCACAGTTGCCGAATAACAGGTGTTAGACCAGATGATAATAAAGCGTTAAAGTTGTTTCGTATTACTGTTTGTTGTTATCACGACAGACAGCCATAGCCGAAAAAGTGGAAGTATTTCGAATTAGGCTACGAATAAGCCCTAGACTATGAAAAACCAGCCCAACATGTTCACCAAATATGATTGGAAACTGGTGAGGAGAGCAATATGACAACAAAACCTGAAACAGCCATGTCATCCGGCGCTGAAATGTTATCCGGCGCTGAGATGGTGGTGCAGTCTCTAATTGAAGAGGGTGTAGAACAAATCTTTGGTTACCCAGGTGGTTCTGTACTTGATATCTACGATGCGTTGCATGCTAAAACTGCTGAAATTAAACACGTATTAGTGCGACACGAACAAGCCGCTACCCACATGGCAGATGGCTATACTCGTTCTACCGGTAAACCGGGTGTAGTACTTGTGTGTTCTGGTCCAGGTGCGACCAATACCGTTACTGGTATTGCAACCGCCTACATGGACTCAATCCCAATGATTGTTATTTCTGGTAACGTACCAAATAACCTCATTGGTAATGACGCCTTCCAAGAGTGTGACATCGTGGGTGTATCACGCCCGATCGTTAAACACAGCTTCTTAGTTAAGAAAGCGGAAGATATCCCTGAAGTCGTTAAAAAAGCATTCTATATTTCAACGACAGGACGTCCCGGTCCTGTGGTTATTGATCTGCCGAAAGACATCTTAAACCCACAAATCAAGCTTCCTTATGAATACCCAGAAACGCTCAAAATGCGTTCGTATAACCCAACGGTTACGGGTCATAAAGGTCAGATCAAAAAGGCGCTAAAAGCCCTTCTTGAAGCGAAGAAGCCGGTACTTTATGTCGGTGGTGGTGCGGTTATTTCTGAGGCAGATAAGCCGCTGTTAAAATTAGCAGAGGCACTGAATTTACCTGTGGTAAGCACCCTAATGGGGCTTGGCGCTTTCCCTGGCACCCATAAGAACTCTTTGGGTATGTTGGGCATGCATGGTTTGTATGAAGCCAATATGGCGATGCACAATGCGGATTTGATCTTTGGTATTGGCGTACGTTTCGATGATCGAACGACCAATAACCTAGATAAGTACTGCCCTGATGCGAAGATCATGCACATTGATATCGACCCATCTTCGATCTCTAAGAACGTAAAAGTGGATCTACCGATTGTAGGTTCTGCTGAAAAGGTTCTAGAGAGCATGGTGAACTTGCTCGTTGAGCAAGGCGGCACTAACGATGCAGAAGCGATTGAAAGCTGGTGGAGTGAAATCAAGCAGTGGCAAGAGCGTGACTGCCTAGCTTACGAGAAATCGTCTGAGCGCATCAAACCACAGCAAGTAATTGAAACACTGCATAAAGTAACCAATGGCGATGCCTATGTTGCTTCTGACGTAGGTCAACACCAAATGTTTGCTGCTTTATACTACCCGTTTAACAAGCCACGTCGTTGGATTAACTCTGGTGGTCTAGGCACGATGGGCTTTGGCCTGCCTGCTGGTATGGGCGTTAAGTTTGCTAAGCCAGATGAAGAGGTGGTTGTGGTAACCGGTGACGGCAGTATTCAAATGAATATCCAAGAGCTGTCGACTGCGCTGCAATACAATATCCCGGTTAAGATTATTAACCTTAACAACCGTTTCCTAGGCATGGTAAAACAGTGGCAAGACATTGTTTATCAAGGCCGTTACTCTAACTCATATATGGACTCTGTTCCTGATTTTGCTGCTATCGCTGAGGCTTATGGCCACGTTGGTATGCGCATTTCATCTCCGGATGAATTGGAATCAGGTTTGGAAAAAGCACTGGCGATGAAAGACCGTTTGGTATTTGTCGATATTAGTGTGGATGACACCGAGCACGTATACCCAATGCAGATCAAAGGCGAGGGTATGGATAACATGTGGCTAAGCAAAACGGAGAGAACATAATATGAGACACATTATTTCACTACTAATGGAAAACCAACCTGGTGCGCTTTCTCGTGTGGTTGGCTTGTTTTCTCAGCGTGGCTACAACATCGAGTCTTTGAACGTATCTCCAACCGATGATCCGACGCTGTCTCGTTTGAACGTCACTACTAACTCGAGCGAAATGCAGCTTGAGCAGATTCAGAAACAACTGCATAAGCTAATCGACGTACTTAAAGTACAAGAAGTGTCTGAACTTGAACACATTGAACGTGAGCTGTTGATGGTAAAAGTACGTGCGAGCGGCTTTGCTCGTGCGGAAGTGAAGCGCACAGCGGATATCTTCCGTGGTCAGATCGTTGATGTTACGGCTTCTCAATATACGGTTCAAATGGCGGGTACTAGCGAGAAACTGGATGCCTTCATTCAGGCGCTGTCTGAAGTGACGGAAGTGCTTGAAGTAGCTCGAAGTGGTGTTGTTGGCATCGCACGAGGCGAACGTGCGTTGAAAGCCTAGACGATAAGTCTTTAAAAAATAACTTTAAAGCCGCTTTTTTAAGCGGCTTTTATTTTGTTAATTTTTTAGAGTGCTATAATCCCGCGCTGCACTTCCATTCATCTGAGTTAGCAATGCGAAATAAAAAATCAATAATTACATTGCTGATTATCTCTATCATATTGTCTTCTGCAGTATGTCTGTATTATTTGCAGCGCTACAAAGAAGTAAAACAGCAGAGCTTTGACTACTCAGCTAAGCAAGCCGTTCATCAGTTAGTGTATGCCAAGCGAGATTATGATCTTCTCAAGACTCAGTTAGTCTCGGTCATGGAGCTACTCAGTCATAGCCAGAGCTTGGTTAACTTTGCTTCCTCTCCCTCAGACCAAACCAAACATCTACTTGAAGAGGTCTGGCAATCTGTTCTCGTGAACCAGAAGTGGTATACACAAATCCATCTGTTAGATGTCACTGGCAAAGAATTGGTGCGTGTTAACTATTCCTCTGATACCGGTAGAGTGACGTTTCCTCAACAGCTGCAAGATAGGTCGGATTCTAACTACTTCCAAGACGCTCAAAAACTAGAAGCCGAACAGATTGGCGGTTGGGGTATTGAGCTTGAAACTGAGCATGGTGAAGTCACCTTCCCTTATTCGCCGGTAATCCGTGTCTTTACCCCAGTAGAAACCCCTGACGAAAGAGTAGGCTACCTCGTCATCAATCTTGATGTATGGGGCTTATCGTCGCGTCTGAGCTTTTCACCAGATAACGATCTTAGAGCAGAAGTTCTCAATGACGCGGGTTACTTCATCGCGAGTAACAACAGCGGTAAGTTGTTCGGAGACTCTATTCCTGAAAGAAAAGGCTATAACCTGAAAAATATCGCGCCGAAGACGTGGGATGCGATCTCCAATGATCAGGTGGGATACGTTTTTGAAGATGGTAATTTGTTTGCCTTTAACACGGTTATGCTCGCGAACAGTCAAAAGGTCCATTTACTGATTCAACTTAATCAAAAGCAACTGATGGATCGGGCTGAGCGTGATCTAGATGATTTGGCCCATGAAGAGATCATTGTTCTGATTACGGTGCTGATATTCGCTTTCCCGTTTGCTTACCTGGTGACGCACTGCCGACGCCGAAGCCTAGAGAGTAAATTGGCACGCGCCGCATTGAATGGTATGTCGGCAGTGATGATCTCTGACAAGCAGCACCGCACAATGATGATCAACAACGAATTTGAGAACATGACTGGGTACTGCAAAAAACAGGTGATCGGTCAAAATGCATTGCAGTTGCTGCTTGAGAATACCGACCAAGTGCTCTCAAGCTCGGCTATTTGGAGTCATTTAGAGCAAGAAGAAGTATGGGAAGGGGAGGTTCAGTGTAAGAACAAGCTGCGTATTCCTTTTACTGCGATCATGCGAGTGCATGCGGTCAAAAACAATTCAGGCAAAGTCAGTTACTACATCACCTCGTTGGTTGATATTTCCGTAAGGAAGGAGCTTGAGGTACGTTTGAGGATTTTAAGTGAACGTGACTCTTTGAGTAATCTCTGGAACCGACGAAAATTCGAAGAGCAGCTGGCCTACTATTCTCGCTTAGTTGAGCGTTACCCGAACGAAGCGACCACCTGCTTAGCCTTGGTGGACATCGATAACTTCAAGCGAATCAATGATGAGCTTGGCCACGACGAAGGTGACCGTGTGATTGCTGGTGTTGCTAAGCTTCTGCAAGACAGTCTTCGTGGGACGGATTTTGTTGCACGTGTCGGAGGGGAAGAGTTTGCACTCTTGATGCCACACACCTCACTGCCAGAAGCAAAGCGCGTATTGGATCGCTTACGAATCGAGATTGAGCTAGCGGCCGGAACTAAGGTAACAGTGAGTGTTGGCTTTACGGATTTAACCAGTAACAGCACTCGCTCATACAAGTGTGCGGATGTTGCGCTTTACGAATCTAAATCGTCTGGCCGTAATACGGTCTCTATGTGTCCTAGCTATGATGATGTCGCTTAGGGTCGCTTCTATCTAGTCCTGTCTTCTATTTCCTTCACCTCTTCAAGTCGCGGCCCGACTCACTTTATCTCTCCCCCTTTTTATAGGAATCTCACTTTTGAGCGACCTATGTCACAAAATCTATACAGTTAGACTAAAGTCTAATGCTGGTGGAAATTTGAGCTAAAATGAACAATAAGTAAACTACCTTGCTTCAGATTACATCGTGCTTAACGGTGTAATAAATAGAGTGTTTACCAGATGTAAAAGGATGACACCGTTAACTTAATTCAACTGATTAGCTAGCCTTTTCAATGGTTTGAAAGGCAGCAGTAGAATTAGGTTAGCTGGAGCAAGAGTTTGGGGATCATACAGTCTGGTTAAAAGAGGCGTGGTATGTTTGTCGATTTTTTAGTTAGGTTAACCATAGGCACATTAGCCATTCTTGGCTTTCAACTTAGTGCATTGTATTTTTTACCTATGGTTGTGCTGCTCAATACTCATCACAAAGAGTTTTTTGGGTGGTAGTTCAGTCGTGGTACTGGAAACAAAAAAACGGAGCCGCTGGGCTCCGTTTTTATTTGGTTAGAATCTATCTTGGCATCATGCCGCTTCGATAACTTCTTCAATTCGTTTCATTGAACCTAGTAAGTGTTGATCAAGCAGTTCAGTCGCTTGTTCTACATTCTTAGAGAGTACTAGTTTCATGATCATTTCGTGTTCATCAATATTGAACAGATCATCTGATGCGCTTTCTGCAGACATAGCGAGGAAGCGGTAACGTTTCACTTGGTTAATTAGGTCATCAAAGAACTTAAACATGTTCTCTGAATCTGCACCTTCAAGCAGTGCGACATGGAATTGCTGGTGGCGCTCTTCCCATTCTACACAGTCAAACTCTTCAGATACGTACTGTACTCGCGATAGTTTATGGTAAGACGTTAGTACATCCAGTTCCCAGCTCTCATCACCTGCTGCAATCGCTTTTTTAAGCAGAACCGATGATACAACACGAAGGCTTTCGTATAGGTCATTCAGTTCTTTCTTTGATACAGGAGATACCCAGCAGCCTTTTTGTGGCTCTAGCTTTACGTATTTGCTCCAAGATAACTGTACCAAGGCTTCGCGAATAGGGGATGCGCCAACGTTGTAGCGTGCTTTTAGATCAGCAACAACAAGCTTTTGGCCTGGGGTTAACTCACCATTAAGAATATCTTGGCGAATCATCTTTGATACTTTGTCAGTGAGCGTAGGACTAGACATTACAAACCTCATCTATATATGATTTCTAGTCTGCTAATCCGTCTCTTAGAAAGAGTCAGTTGGAGGTTAACAGTACGTAGTTCTATTGTGATTGATAATACAGCGTACTGAAAAGTTAGGCAAGATTTTGTTTCATAAAAAAAGAGGGCCGAAGCCCTCTTTTATATTTTATGCGAATCGGTTCATTCTTATAGAACGTGAACAGATGCCGTGTTTGTAGTACCAGAAGCTACTAGAGCACCAGAAACCATAACTACGATGTCGCCTTTGTTACCTAGGCCAGATTGTAGAGCGATTTCTTTACCGTTGATGTAGAACGCGTCTGTGTTCTCGATAGAGTCAACAAGAACTGGCTTAACACCTTTAGTAAGAACTAGCTGTGCAGCTGTCTTTTCGTTAGTTGTTAGAGCTAGGATGTTTGCAGTTGGGAAGTACTTACGTACTGAACGTGCAGATTTACCGCCTTCAGTTGCAACAACGATTAGAGGAGCAGCTAGCTTCTCTGCTGTGTCTACGGCGCCTTTACATACTGCTTCAGTGATACGTAGACGTGGGCTGTCTAGACGAGAACCTAGCTCAGCTTTAAGAGCTGAATCAGTACGGTTCGCGATTTGAGCCATGATAGTAACAGCTTCAACTGGGTACTTACCTTTAGCAGTTTCACCAGAAAGCATTACTGCATCAGTACCATCCATGATTGCGTTCGCAACGTCACCCGCTTCAGCACGAGTTGGACGTGGGTTGCTGATCATAGAGTCAAGCATTTGAGTTGCAGTGATAACCATCTTACGTGCACGGTTACACTTCTCGATCATCATCTTCTGAGCGAAGATTACTTCTTCAGCTGGGATTTCAACACCTAGGTCACCACGAGCAACCATGATGCCGTCAGAAGCTTCAAGGATTGAATCGAAGTTATCTACACCTTCTTGGTTTTCAATCTTAGAAATGATGTGGATGTTCTCGCCGCCGTTAGCGTTTAGAAGCTCACGGATTTCTTTAACGTCTTCTTCTTTACGGATGAAAGAAGCAGCAACGAAATCTACGCCTTGCTCACAACCAAACTTAAGGTCAGCTTTGTCTTTCTCAGAAAGAGCAGGAAGTTGAACAGAAACGCCAGGAAGGTTAACACCTTTGTTTTCGCCTAGAGCACCGTTGTTAAGAACTTTACACTTAACTTCAGTTTCTGTTGTTGCGATAACTTCCATTTCGATTAGGCCGTCATCAACAAGGATAGTGTTACCTGCTGTTAGGTCTTTAGCGAAACCTAGGTAAGTTACTGCTACTACGTCTTTGTTACCAACAACTGTTGCGTCAGTTGTGAAAGTGAACTCTTGACCAGCTACTAGATCTACGTCGTTACCATCTTCAAGTTTGATAGTACGGATTTCTGGACCTTTAGTATCTAGAAGGATAGCAAGTTGCTCACCTTTGTTTTCCATTACTTTACGGAAGTTCGCGATACGAGTGCCGTGCTCTGCGAAATCACCGTGAGAGAAGTTAAGACGCATAACGTTCATGCCAGCATCTACTAGTTCAGTTAGCTTCTCTACAGATTCAGTTTTAGGGCCAATCGTACATACGATTTTGGTCTTTTTCATGGAAGGTACTCTCCGGTAAGTATTGTTACAATTTGAAATTTATTTAAGTTCTGAAGATTGGTCCGCTACATCAACATTTTGTGCCTGTTGTGTAAAAGCGCGGGACTTCCAATATGTCCTTCAGAGTTGTAAGTCTTTCATCAATTTTAGTCATTTTATGACTAAAAGATTTTGATTCAATATCGGTTTTCTGTGACTTACCCCACTATATAGGGGGTAAGTTGCAAAAAAATAACAGTCAGTTTTGTAATTTTTTTTCTTTTCGGGTGCGGATTCTACCACCTAATGAGTTCAATATCACTGCTTAACAATTGTCTTAGGACAAGGTTTTATCGCTATTTATTAATTTTTTGGATCAAAATAAATGGACTAAATAGTTTCGTTGTAACTATAATATGTTTCATATCGAAACTTAATGGCCTTTTTTAAATGTCGAAACGAAACACCCAGCTCAGAAGACATGCAATTTCTAACCTAGTGAATGAAAAAGGGGAGGTTAGTGTTGATGAATTATCCGCTAAGTTCGAAACCTCAGAAGTCACTATTAGAAAGGACTTGGCGTCTTTAGAGAAAAACGGTCAGCTTTTACGCCGTTATGGTGGTGCGATTTCGTTACCGAAAGAGGTTGTCAACGAAGAGCTGGGTCAACAAGTTTCGACTCGAAAGATTTCATTGGCAAAAGCCGCTGCAGATTTAATTCGCGACCATAACCGCATCGTGATCGATAGTGGCAGTACGACCGGTGCTCTAATTCAGCAGCTTAATGCTAAGCGTGGCTTGGTTGTTATGACCAACTCATTGCACGTTGCTAATGCGCTTAATGAGCTTGAAAGCGAGCCGACGTTATTAATGACTGGCGGCACTTGGGATACCCATTCGGACTCTTTCCAAGGCAAAGTTGCAGAGTCGGTACTTCGTGCTTACGATTTTGACCAACTATTTATTGGGGCTGATGGTATCGACCTCGATAGAGGCACAACCACGTTTAACGAACTGGTTGGCCTGAGCAAAGTAATGGCTGAAGTGTCACGAGAAGTGATCGTGATGGTTGAGTCGGAAAAGGTGGGACGAAAGATCCCGAACTTAGAGCTGGCATGGGAACACATTGACATCTTAATTACCGATACAGACTTAGGCGAAGAATCCAAAGCAAGTATCGAATCACATGATGTTCGAGTGATCCTGACCGATCCAGCGTAAAAACAAATTTAAGTATTATGCATTTACCTTCCTATAATTGATCTTAATGAAGATTTGGCCTTTGCTTGCTGCCAATAGGAATAAAACAAAATTGATGGAGTGAAACTATGTGTGGAATTGTTGGTGCAGTAGCACAGCGTGATGTAGCTGAAATTTTAGTAGAAGGCCTTCGTCGTCTAGAATACCGTGGCTACGATTCAGCTGGTGTCGCTGTAGTCGATACTGAATCTAACCTAACTCGTGTACGCCGCCTAGGTAAAGTACAAGAGCTAGCTGACGCAGTAGAAGAGCAACAAGTGATTGGTGGTACAGGTATCGCTCATACACGTTGGGCGACACACGGTGAGCCGTCTGAAGCGAACGCACACCCACACATGTCTGGTGATATTGCCGTTGTACACAATGGCATTATCGAAAACCACGAAGCACTGCGCGCTATGCTGCAAGAGCGTGGTTACGTATTTACTTCACAAACGGATACAGAAGTTATTGCTCACTTAGTTGAGTGGGAACTTCGCACTTCAGCTTCTTTGGTTGAAGCGCTACAGAAAACAGCAAAACAATTAGACGGTGCGTACGGCACGGTTGCGGTTGATCGTAAAGATCCTAGCCGTATCGTTGTAGCTCGTTCTGGTAGCCCGATCGTTATCGGTTTTGGTGTCGGCGAGAACTTCCTTGCTTCTGATCAACTGGCGCTACTGAGCGTAACTCGTCGCTTCATGTACCTAGAAGAAGGTGATGTTGCTGAGGTAACTCGTCGTGATGTTACGGTATTTGATGTAGCGGGTGAGCGTGTTGAGCGTGAAATCGTTGAGTCAAACGCTGAACACGACGCAGGTGACAAAGGTCAATACCGCCACTTCATGCAGAAAGAGATCTTCGAGCAGCCAACAGCGCTGATCAATACAATGGAAGGCCGTATCTCTGACACTTCGGTTATCACTAACGCGATCGGCGTTAAAGCTGAAGAGATCCTAAGCAAGGTTGAACACGTGCAGATCATCGCATGTGGTACGTCTTACAACTCAGGCATGGCAGCGCGTTACTGGTTTGAATCTCTAGCTGGCGTAAGCTGTGACGTAGAGATTGCTTCTGAATTCCGTTACCGTGATTTCGTTGTTCGTCCGAACAGCCTATTGGTGACTCTGTCTCAATCTGGTGAAACGGCGGATACGCTTGCTGCACTTCGTCTTGCAAAAGAGAAGGGTTATATGTCTGCAATGACTATCTGTAACGTTGCGGGTTCTTCACTGGTTCGTGAATCTGATTTTGCCTTCATGACTCGCGCAGGAACAGAGATCGGTGTTGCTTCTACTAAAGCTTTCACAACTCAACTAGCAGCGATGCTGATGATGGTAACGTCAATTGGTCGTCTACAAGGTCGTATCAATGAAGAAAAAGAAGCGGAAATCGTTCAAGCACTTCACCAACTGCCTGCTGATATCGAGAAAGCATTAGCGTTCGATAAAGAAATTGAAGCACTGGCACCTGATTTTGCTGATAAGCATCACACACTGTTCTTGGGTCGTGGTGAGTTCTACCCAATCGCGATGGAAGCGTCTCTTAAACTGAAAGAGATCTCTTACATCCACGCAGAAGCATACGCAGCTGGTGAGCTTAAGCACGGTCCTTTGGCTCTTATCGATGCAGATATGCCTGTAGTCGTTATTGCACCAAGCAACGACTTGCTAGAGAAGCTGAAATCGAACGTTGAAGAAGTGCGTGCTCGTGGCGGTCTACTTTACGTATTCGCTGATGAAGATGCGGGCTTTGAAAGCGATGAGAACATGAAGATCATCAAGATGCCTCACGTAAGTGAAGTAACAGCGCCTATCTACTACACAGTACCGATGCAGCTGCTGTCTTACCATGTCGCACTAATCAAAGGTACCGACGTTGACCAACCTCGTAACCTAGCGAAAGCGGTAACAGTTGAGTAATCGACAGCTTACCTAAGATATAGATAATAAGAAGCCCATCCTGTGATGGGCTTTTTTATGTCTGTTAGTTAACGATCAGTGTTAGAGCTAGCTGTAGCGTCATTAAGCGCTCAGTGCTTGCTCTAGGTCAGCCAAGATATCGTCAATGTGCTCGATACCTACTGATAGGCGAATCATCTCCGGTGATACACCGGCTTGTTTCTGTTCAGCTTCGCTTAGTTGACGGTGTGTCGTCGAAGCTGGGTGACAAGCGAGAGATTTCGCATCGCCAATGTTAACTAAGCGCTTGAAGATTTGCAGTGTATCATAGAAGCGAACACCGGCTTCATAACCGTCTTTTAAACCAAAAGATAGAATGGCCGATGGCTTACCTTGCATGTACTTTTCAGCGAGTGGATAGAATTCTGAATCAGGCAGGCCAGCGTAACTTACCCAACTGACTTTCTCGTGTTGCTTGAGGTATTCCGCTACTTTCAAGGCATTCTCTGTGTGTCGCTCCATGCGTAGCGACAACGTCTCCAAACCTTGCATCAACATGAAAGCATTCATTGGTGACAGTGCTGCACCTGTATTACGTAGGGGAACCGTTCTAGCACGACCAATAAACGCAGCCTCACCAAAGGCCTCGGTATAAACCACGCCATGATAAGAAGGCTCTGGCTGATTAAACACAGGGAAGCGGTCCTTGTGCTGTGCCCATGGGAATTTACCTGAGTCGACAATCACGCCACCTAACGTTGTACCGTGACCACCCACGTATTTAGTTAGTGAGTGCACCACGATGTCAGCACCAAAATCGATAGGTTTACACAGTACAGGCGTCGCCACCGTGTTATCAACAATCACAGGTACACCTTGTGCGTGAGCAAGTTCAGCAACACGCTCTAAGTCGATAATATTACCTGCTGGGTTACCGATACTTTCGCAGTAAACCGCCTTGGTTTTTTCGTCAATCAGTGCCGCTAAGCTTTCTGGTTTATCGTCTTTAGCAAAACGAACTTCGATCCCTTGGTTTGGCAGCATATGAGCAAATAGGGTGTAAGTACCACCGTAAAGCTGAGGCGTTGAGACAATGTTGTCACCGATTTGCGCCAACGTCTGAATCGCATAGTTGATCGCAGCACTGCCCGCACTTACCACTAAGCCTGCGATACCTCCTTCTAAGGCGGCCATGCGTTTTTCTAACACATCATTGGTTGGGTTCATTATGCGAGTGTAGATATTGCCTGGCACCGCAAGGTTGAAGAGGTCGGCGCCGTGTTGTGCGTCATCGAATTCGTACGCGACGGTTTGGTAGATTGGAGTGGCAACCGATTTGGTTGTTGGATCAGTGTCGTAACCGAAGTGAATCGAGAGTGTTTCGTCTTTCATGAGTCTTCCCTGAACTATTGAGCGATTTATGTACTCTCATATTGCCGATTTTTTTATAAAAGAAAAGTATGTTTAGTCACAGAGAGGCAATTGGAATTGTGTGCGGGACGATTCGTTTTTGGTTCGGAAGTGCAGGGTGTGATTGGTACTGAATCAGAAAAGCAAAAAGCCAGAGCAGCGTGAACTGTTCTGGCTTTTCTAATTTGGTGGCCCCTCCCAGATTTGAACTGGGGACCGAACGATTATGAGTCGTGCGCTCTAACCACTGAGCTAAGGGGCCGTAGGGCATAGATTATAGGGGAAGCGTTCAATGGTGTCTAGACACTATAAGGGGCAATTCCGCTTACATCTTAGCCACTTAAATCACACAGATAAAAAAAAGGTGAGCCAACGCTCACCTTTTCTTATTTATGCTTAAAAGCTAACCACACTTGAGTGTGCGATTACTCGTCTAGGAAGCTACGCAGAGTTTCTGAGCGGCTTGGGTGACGAAGTTTACGGAGTGCCTTTGCTTCGATCTGACGGATACGTTCACGAGTTACGTCGAACTGTTTACCAACCTCTTCAAGAGTGTGGTCAGTGTTCATGTCGATACCGAAACGCATACGCAGTACTTTAGCTTCACGAGGTGTTAGGCCTGCAAGAACGTCTTTAGTTGCACCGCGTAGGCTGGTTGCCGTTGCAGAGTCTAGAGGTAGTTCTAGCGTTGTATCCTCGATGAAATCACCTAGGTGCGAATCTTCGTCGTCACCGATTGGTGTCTCCATTGAGATTGGCTCTTTAGCGATTTTCAGTACTTTACGGATCTTGTCTTCAGGCATTTGCATGCGTTCAGCCAGTTCTTCCGGAAGTGGTTCACGACCCATCTCTTGTAGCATTTGACGAGAGATACGGTTTAGTTTGTTGATCGTTTCGATCATGTGAACCGGAATACGGATAGTACGAGCTTGGTCGGCAATCGAACGAGTGATTGCTTGACGGATCCACCAAGTAGCGTAAGTAGAGAACTTGTAACCACGACGGTATTCAAACTTATCTACCGCTTTCATCAGACCGATGTTACCTTCTTGGATTAGATCCAGGAATTGTAGACCACGGTTTGTGTACTTCTTAGCAATCGAGATTACTAGACGTAAGTTCGCTTCAACCATCTCTTTCTTCGCACGACGAGCTTTCGCTTCACCGATAGACATACGACGGCTGATATCTTTGATGCTTTGAACAGTAAGAGACGTTTCACGTTCGATCATATCCAGTTTTTGGATAGAGCGACGGATGTCGTGCTCGTTACGTTTGATCTTTTCTGCGTATGGCTTGTCTGAAGCAAGAACTTCATCCAACCATGCTTCGCTAGATTCGTTACCAGTAAATAGAGCAATGAAAGATTTCTTCGGCATTTTGCCGTACTCAACCGTTTGACGCATGATTAGGCGTTCTTGAGTACGTACGCGATCCATAGAGTTACGCAGTTCGTTTACTAGGTAATCAAACTGTTTTGGTGTTAGACGGAACTCTTTGAATACGTCTTGCATCATTGTCGTTGCAAGCGTTGCTTTCGGGCTTTCATGGCCGTACTCGTTGATCGCTAGCTGACGGTTCTGGTAGCTAGTACGAAGCGCTGTGAACTTCTCAAGAGCAAGCTCAGGATCGATACCTGTATCTTCTTCTTCCTCTTCCTCGTCGTCTTCAGCGTCTTCTTTGTCTTCGTCTTCCAGATCAGTTTCAGCAAGTTCTGAACCGATGTGAGTCGCCGTTGGCGCAGCTGTGCCATCGTCGTCTGGGTCAACAAAGCCATTGATTAGGTCTGTTAAGCGAATCTCTTCTGCTTGTACGCGGTCAAACTGTTCCAAGATGTATGGAATAGTGCCTGGGTACTCAGCAACCGATAGTTGAACTGTATTGATACCATCTTCAATACGTTTCGCAATGTCGATTTCGCCTTCACGAGTCAGTAGTTCAACCGTACCCATTTCACGCATGTACATACGAACTGGGTCAGTAGTACGGCCAATCTCGCTTTCTACGCTTGAAAGCGCAGCAGCTGCAGCTTCGGCTGCATCTTCATCTATATTGGCATCGTCATCATTAAGTGCTAGATCATCAGCATCAGGTGCAGTTTCAACTACCTTGATACCCATGTCGTTGATCATTTGAATGATGTCTTCTACCTGTTCAGAATCCACGATTTCTGCAGGTAGGTGGTCGTTTACTTCGGCGTAGGTCAGATAGCCTTGTTCCTTGCCTTTAATAACAAGTAATTTAAGCTGTGACTGCGGATTTTGATCCATAGATGATATCCAACTTCAGGTCTGGTGAAGGACGTTGCATTCTCAAATGCAAACCAATTATGTTAACAAATTTATTAAATGCTGACTAATCAAACAGGGTTACGCTTTTAGATCTAGCATTAAAGCTAGTAGCTCCCTTTTTTCTTCGGCTGATAAACCGACGCTTCTTGCTTTGGCCTGCAGGTTTTCAATTTGTTTTTCAACGCACTGGGCAAGTATGTTGTCCAATGAGTCTAAAAATATGTCTTCTTGATTGTCTTCGTCGAGGGGGATTTCCCAGCTCGCGAGACGAGACAGAAGAGCCTCATGTTTATTGTGTCGCCAATGCTCTAATAATTGGCCTGTGTTGATATGGGGATGCGCGTGGCATTTATCAAGTACTTCGACGAATAAACTTAGCCCAGGCAACTGTAAGCCTTTGACACTTGATAAATCCGGTACCATATCAGCATAGCTCGGATTTTGGATAAGCAAAGCGATAACTTCACGCATTGGAGTGCGCTTCAGCTCTTTATGCGGTTGAGGTGTCGGGTTCTGTGTATGAACACGCGCACGTCGCAATTGGTTATCAAATCCAGTTCGCTCATCGAGCAGTTTTTCGAGCAATTCTTGGAAGTAACTGTCAGGAATTTTGTTAATCAAGGCGCTGGCGTGTGCACGCAGTGCTGATTTCCCTTCGGTTGTTCCCAAGTTCAACTTGTGTATTTCAATTAGGTTATCGAACAAATAGGTCGAGAGCGGCGTCGCATTGTGGACCAGTTGTTCGAAAGCGGCTTTGCCGTGCTCTCGAATATAGCTGTCTGGGTCTTCACCGTCGGGCAAGAATAGAAACTTGAGTGTGTTACCGGTTTTCAGGTACTCAAGGGCATTTTCTAGTGCGCGCCACGCGGCTTCTTTACCTGCTCGGTCACCATCGTAACAACAAACCACTGTGCTGGTTTGGCGGAACAGCATTTGAACGTGGTCACCGGTTGTCGATGTGCCCAGTGATGCTACTGAGTAATCAACACCATATTGCGCTAATGCCACGACATCCATGTAACCTTCAACCACAAGTATTTGCGGCGGTTCACGGTAGGCTTGCAGCACTTCATAAAGGCCGTAAAGCTCTTTACCTTTATGGAAGATAGGCGTTTCTGGTGAGTTGAGATATTTTGGAGTACCGTCTTCTAATACACGACCACCAAAACCAATCACACGGCCACGACGATCGCGAATCGGGAACATTACGCGTCCACGGAATCGGTCGTATCGGTTACCTTTATCGTTCTCAATTAGCATGCCGCCAGTCACGAGCATGTCTTGGGCTTCTTTCTGTTGGCCAAAGTTCTTACGAACTAAGTCCCACTCATCGGCCACATAACCAATACCAAACTTCTGGACGATCTCGCCCGAAAGGCCACGATTCTTTAGGTAATCAATCGCAGGTTTGTTGGCTGATATTTTCAGTTGAGAGCGGTAAAAATTACTGATGCCGCCCATCAAATCGTAGAGGTTACGTTTTTGTTCGCTGTTGGCTCTTGGTGCTGTTGATATCTCGCCGCTACGTTGCTCTCTAGGAACATCGAGGCCTAAGAAAGAGGCAAGCTCTTCAATCGCTTCAACAAAATCGAGACGTTCGAACTCCATAATGAAGTCGATAGCATTACCGTGTACGCCACAACCAAAGCAGTGATAAAACTGTTTTTCTTGGCTTACGCTAAAAGAAGGGGTCTTTTCGTTGTGGAATGGGCAACAAGCACCATAGTTTTTGCCTTTTTTCTTAAGTTTCACGCGTGCGTCCACTATGTCGACAATGTCGAGACGCGCTAGGAGATCATCAATGAAACTACGCGGGATGTGTCCTGCCATAAAACCTTAGAAAAATGCACTAACTGAGAGTGTGGATAATAATAGTTTGAATAGGTTACAGATACAAACAAGCCGTGCGTTCCGAAGGATTGCACGGCTTGTTGCAATTTGATTTGGGATTAAGCGAGTTTAGAACGAACTAAACCACTAACTTTCCCCATATCTGCACGCCCTTGAATTTGTGGTTTCAAGATAGCCATTACTTTACCCATGTCTTGCATGCCCGCTGGTTGAGCTTCGGCGATTGCGCTATCAAGTAGTGCAATAACTTCTTCATCAGTTAGCGGTTGAGGCATAAAGCCTTCAAGTACCGTAATTTCTGCTTTTTCCACGTCAGCAAGATCTTGACGATTTGCTGATTCATATTGAGCAACAGAATCGCGACGTTGCTTAACCATTTTAACTAATACAGCAAGAATGTCGTCGTCGTTCAGAGTGATCCGTTCGTCAACTTCACGTTGCTTAATTGCTGAAAGAGCTAAGCGGATAGTGCCAAGGCGCGGTTTGTCCTTGGCTTTCATCGCTAATTTTTGCTCTTCTTTGAGTTGTTCAATAAGAGCCATAACTCAGTCCTTATGGATTAAGTTATTAGTACAGGCGAACGCGACGTGCGTTTTCGCGAGCTAGCTTCTTAGCGTGACGCTTTTGAGCTGCTGCTTTAGCGCGTTTGCGAACTGTAGTTGGCTTTTCGTAATGCTCGCGACGGCGAACTTCAGAAAGGATACCTGCTTTTTCACAAGAGCGCTTGAAACGACGTAGTGCAACGTCGAACGGTTCGTTTTCACGTACTTTAACTATTGGCATATGCCTTTCACCTCAGGGGTTATTCATTATCGCTGGCTACTCAGTACCAAATCAGAGAAGTTACCCATCGAGCTAACTCTCTATTCGCGTTTGGCCATTAACCAGCTTGATCAAAAATGGTGCGGAATTTTAATCCGATCACAGTGGCTTTGTAAAGCACTTTGTCGATTATAGTCTGTACAATATTTGTTTGAAGAGCTTAGGCAGGGTAATATTGCGCTAATTTCCCATTTTAGACGAAGCGTGCCGAGAAAATTATGCGCATTATTGGTATTGAAACCTCTTGTGATGAAACAGGAATCGCGATTTATGATGATGAGCAAGGGCTGCTTTCTCATCAATTATATAGCCAAGTAAAGCTGCACGCCGATTACGGTGGTGTGGTACCTGAGCTAGCTTCACGTGACCACGTGAAAAAAACAATTCCTCTTATTAAAGCGGCATTAGCTGAAGCGAACCTAACGTCGAAAGACATTGATGGTGTGGCTTACACGGCTGGCCCTGGTTTAGTGGGTGCACTGCTGGTTGGTGCAACGATTGGTCGCAGTATTGCTTATGCGTGGGGAGTGCCTGCAGTGCCTGTTCACCATATGGAAGGTCACCTTCTTGCGCCAATGCTAGAAGATAACCCACCACCATTCCCATTTGTGGCTCTGCTGGTTTCTGGCGGCCATACCATGATGGTAGAAGTGAAAGGTATTGGTGAATACCGAATCCTTGGTGAATCGATTGATGATGCAGCGGGTGAAGCGTTTGATAAAACCGCGAAACTGATGGGCTTAGATTACCCTGGTGGTCCACTGTTATCTCGTTTGGCGGAAAAAGGCACTCCGGGTCGTTTTAAGTTCCCGCGTCCAATGACCGATCGTCCGGGTCTAGATATGAGCTTTTCTGGTTTGAAGACGTTCGCAGCGAATACCATTCGCGATAACGATAATGATGACCAAACTCGCGCTGATATCGCTTATGCATTCCAAGAAGCTGTTTGTGCAACCTTAGTAATCAAGTGTAAGCGAGCCTTGGTTGAAACGGGCATGAAACGTATAGTGATTGCTGGCGGTGTAAGTGCCAACAAACAACTGCGTGTTGAGCTTGAAGCTCTTGCTAAGAAAGTCGGTGGTGAGGTGTACTACCCACGCACAGAATTCTGTACAGATAATGGTGCGATGATCGCTTATGCGGGCATGCAGCGCCTAAAGAATGGCGAAACGGCTGATTTGTCTGTTCATGCCACACCGCGTTGGCCTATTGACCAGCTAGAGCCAATTGCGTAATTGACTATAGTGTTTCGATAAACGGTCGCCTTGTGCGGCCGTTTTTATATCCTAGCTTACCGACTGTATGTCGATAAATAATTGCTGATAGAGATTAGGGAAGAAAATGAACAAGTTCACAGTAGACAATCAATCGATGGCGTACCTAGATGAAGGTCAAGGCCCTGTTGTTGTACTCGGCCACAGCTACCTTTGGGATAGTGCAATGTGGAAGCCGCAGATCGAAGCTTTAAAAACTCAGTATCGCTGTATTGTTCCAGAGCTTTGGTCTCATGGTGAGTCTCAAGCTGCACCCGCTTCGATGCGTAACTTGAAAGATTACGCTCAGCACGTTTTGGCTCTGCTTGATCATTTAGAGATCGAAGAATTCTCAGTGGTTGGCTTATCGGTTGGCGGTATGTGGGGAACAGAGTTAGCGGAACTTGCACCTGCACGTATTAAGTCTTTGGTTCTAATGGATACTTTTGTGGGTTTAGAACCAGAGGTTGCTCACGCTAAGTACTTCAGCATGTTAGATACCATCACTCAAACCAAGACGGTTCCTCAGCCAATTGTTGAAGCGGTTGTTCCACTGTTCTTCGCTAATGATGCTCAAACCAACACGCCAACTTTAGTGGAAGGTTTTACTCAGCAGTTATCTGCTCTTGAGGGTGACAACGCTGAAGAAGTGGCACGAATTGGTCGAATGGTGTTTGGACGTCGTGACATGATTGAATCGGTAGAGAACTTTGCTCTGCCTGTTTTGATTGCTGTAGGACAAGAAGATAAACCACGTCCGGTACTTGAGTCGTACTTAATGCACGATTGCATTACGGGCAGTGAATTAGTGGTGATTCCTGGCGCTGGTCATATTAGCTCGTTAGAGCAACCAGAGTTTGTGAACACAATGCTGAAGACGTTTTTAGATAAACATCTGCTGTAAGTTCTTAAATACTGAATAGTGTTGTTCGACTTATACTTACGTCGGTTTAAACGCATCTCGGTTTAAAAATAGTTCGGCTTAGACGTGACAGTTTAAGCCGATTTTTTTTGTCCGAGTTTTGGTTCGCTGCCATCGAGTAGGCGGCGGATATTCTGATGGTGACGTAACACGATCAAACAGCACAGCATGGCTACTGGCAATGTGTATTGAGGTTTGACTAACCAAGCGTAGAAAGGGGCAAGTAGCACAGTAACCAGTGCCGCTAAAGAAGAGTAACGAAACAAAAACGCGACCACTAACCAAGTCGCCATGATCATTCCGGTTAGATCGAATCCTATTGGGGCGATAGCGCCAAGTGCGGTTGCCACGCCTTTACCACCTTTGAAGTGGAAGAAGATCGGATACATATGGCCAAGACACGCCGCAATTGCCACAACCCCAAGAATGATTGGGTCGATCTTGAGGTAGTAGCCAAGCCAGACAGGGATAGTGCCTTTCAGCATGTCACACAAAAGGACGGCAGCTGCTGCGCCTTTACCACCAACACGCAGGACATTGGTTGCTCCTGGGTTGTTAGAACCTACTGTTCGAGGATCTGGGAGCCTCAAAACTCGGCATATCAAGACCGCACTAGAGATTGAACCTAGTAAGTAGGCAGCAATGATCATGATAAGTGCCAATGGGGTCATGTCTGTCCTTTAACGGTTATACGCCTAACGATGGGAAAATAATGCTCAATCCAAGAGTAATTGATATCATATCTCGAATTACGCAAATAATACGTTTTTTTCCCCAATTTGGGTATCCGACCTCTAAAAGGACAAGTCATGGCACTGGATAAAGTTTTCATTGAGCAGCTAGAAGTAATTACAACGATCGGTGTTTACGATTGGGAGCAAGAGATCAAACAGAAACTGGTGCTTGATATTGAAATGGCTCATGACAACCGCCCAGCAGGCAAGAGTGATGATGTGGTTGATGCTTTGGATTATTCGAAAGTGAGCACTGCAGTACTTGAGCACATTGCAAATGGCCGTTTTCTACTCGTAGAACGTGTTGCTGAAGAAGTCGCAGAGCTTATTATGACTCAGTTCTCTGTGCCGTGGATTAAAATCCGATTGGCTAAACCTGGCGCAGTGCCACAAGCAAAAGCCGTTGGTGTGATCATCGAACGAGGTCAAGCATGACAGTAGCCTATGTTGGTGTTGGCACGAACATAGACCGTGACAAGCATGCAAGGGTGGCATGGACAGAGCTTCAATCGTTAGGGACTAACCTTAAATGCTCTAAAATCTATCACTGTGAGCCCGTCGGTTTTAATAGCCATCCGTTTTATAACTTTGTGATAGAGCTCGACACGTCACTCTCATTGACTGAATTTTCACAGCAGCTGCGTAAAATTGAGTTTAAATGGGGTCGCTCTCAAGATGCGCACAAACTACAAGATCGAAAACTCGATCTTGATATTGTGCTGTTTGGAGAGGAGGTTTCTGAGTGTGAACCAGAATTACCACGCAGTGATATCTACAAATATCCTTTTGTAACACAGCCGCTTTATGATCTTTGTCCTGCGCGAGTGATCCCGCAAGACGGAAGAACCGTCAGTGAAATATGGCAGAAGATGCAGCAATTAGACTCGCTCTCTGTCGTAGATATAAAACTATAATTTTTAAGGTAAGTAATGAGTTATTTTGAAGCGTTTATATTGGCGTTGGTGCAAGGCTTTACAGAGTTTTTACCTATTTCCAGTTCTGCACACCTAATCCTTCCTTCAGCTGTTTTAGGCTGGGAAGATCAAGGTTTGGCTTTTGATGTCGCTGTCCACGTTGGTACTTTGGCAGCTGTTGTTATCTATTTCCGTAAAGAAGTGGTCTCTCTGTTGAGCGCATTCTTTGGTTCAGTGTTTAAAGGCGATCGTAGTAAAGAAGCGAAGTTAGCGTGGATGATCATTCTCGCGACGATTCCTGCGTGTATCTTTGGCTTGTTGATGAAAGATATTGTTGAGCTTTACTTACGCAGTGCGTGGGTGATCGCGACGACAACGATTATCTTTGGTCTATTGTTATGGTGGGTGGACAAGAACTCAAGCCTGCGCGATGACGAATACCAAGCGGGTTGGAAAAAGGCGCTGTTTATTGGTCTTGCTCAAGCAATGGCGATCATTCCGGGCACGTCTCGTTCTGGCGCAACCATTACCGCGGCGCTTTACCTTGGTTTCACACGTGAAGCGGCGGCTCGATTCTCTTTCTTGATGTCTATCCCAATCATCACTCTGGCTGGTGGTTATTTAGGTCTTAAGTTGGTGACAAGCGGTGATCCAATCCATGTTGGCACTTTGCTAACGGGCGTGGCGGTGTCTTTCATCAGTGCTTACATCTGTATCCACTTTTTCTTGAAGCTTATCTCTCGTATGGGCATGACACCGTTCGTTATCTACCGCCTGATTCTAGGTTGTGGTCTATTTGCTTTCTTGATGATGCAGTAGCGCTCGACCTACGAAGACAAATGTTTCGTCCTACAGATTGAAACGGAAAAACCCGCTTAAGTTGCGGGTTTTTTAATGCGTGCTTACTAACGGAGTGAAGACTAACTATCAGTGAGTTCTGATAACGCGCTTTCAATAGCCACCGCTCTGCGCTTCTCTTGCTCTTCTCGAATATCTTTACCTTTAAAGCCATCTGCAATGATCGCTTTTACTTCGACTTGAAGCGCCGCTTGGTAGGCGACTTCAAAGCGCGTTTTTTGAGGATAAGGCTGATCTTCTAATCCTTTTCGGCCTGCGTGGTCGGCCTGGCAGCAAAGTAGTATATCGTCGAGCCTATCTGGCTTACGCCAAACATCGAACTTGTTGAGAACCTTGAGAAAGGTGGTTGGTTTGAGCTCGCCTGCGCGGTGGATATTAGAATGTTGCTCGCACACTAACAACGCAAGGTCTCTGAACTCATTGGGCACTCTCACTCGCTCACACAGTTTCTTGATTATCTTAACACCTGTGTGGCAGTGCATTTTATGGCTTGGCCATTCAGCTTGTGGTGTGACGCCTTTACCTAAGTCATGCACTTGAGCTGCAAAGCGTACCGGTAGCGATGGGCTTAATAGTGCGGCTTGCTGAGCAACCATCAGAGTGTGAATACCCGTGTCGATTTCAGGGTGCCATTTTTCAGGTTGAGGGACGCCAAATAGAGCGTCAATCTCAGGTAATACGACTGCCAATGCACCACACTCTTTCAATACAGAGAGGAACACTTCAGGGTGCGGTGTACTAAGAGACTTATGCCACTCTTGCCAAACTCGCTCTGCAGTAAGGTGTGCCAGTTCACCGGATTGAACTATCTCGCTCATCATCACCATGGTTTCTGGTGCAACCGTAAAGTTGAGGTGATGGAGTTTGGCGGCGAAGCGAGCCACACGCAGCACACGAAGAGGATCTTCAACAAAAGCGTCTGAAACGTGTCTTAAGATACGATCCGAGAGATCTTTCTGGCCATGATAAGGATCGTGAAGTTGGCCTTTATCATCTTGAGCTATAGCGTTGATGGTCAGATCTCGACGCATCAGGTCTTCTTCCAAACTCACGTCTGGCGCGAAGTAACATTCGAAGCCTGTGTAACCAGAGCCTGATTTTCTCTCAGTGCGAGCCAGTGCGTGCTCTTCTTTGGTTTTTGGGTGCAAGAATACCGGGAAATCTTTTCCCACAGCAGTAAAGCCAAGGTTTTCCATCTCTTGAGGGGTACTCCCTACCACGACCCAATCTCTATCATAACTATCAATATTGAGCAGCTTATCGCGCACTGCTCCACCGACTAGATAGCGTTGTAGCCCGTTGTCTTTTGGTAGGCTATCGTAAATTTGCAACTTATCACCTCGAAATGTTTTATCACTGCTGGACTTTACTGCAAGCAATGGTACTTTCCATTAATCGTAATTATAGGGTAGCACATGTATAAGGAATATTTTGGCTTCGTTGAGATGCCATTTTCGATTGTACCAAATTCTCGCTACTTGTTTTTGAGTCAGCGCCATCAAGAAGCGATGCAGAACCTACAAGCCGGTTTAGGCGAGGGTGGGGGCTTTGCGATGCTTACTGGTGAGGTTGGTACAGGGAAAACAACGGTCGCTAAGGCGATGTTGTCTTCATTGGATAGTCATACTCAGGCTGGCCTTATACTTAACCCTACGTTTTCAAATACGGATTTACTAGAAGCTATCTGCGATGAGTTTGAGGTCGAGTACCCAGAACAAGCATCGTTGAAACAGCTCAGTCAGGCTATTCATTATTTTCTACTTGATAGCCATGCCGAAGGCATTCAAACCCTATTGGTGATCGATGAAGCCCAACACCTCGCTGCCGATGTGTTGGAGCAGTTACGCCTTCTAACAAACTTGGAAACCGACAATCGTAAGCTGTTAAAAGTACTGTTGGTCGGCCAGCCGGAATTACAACAGCACTTACAAACCACGCAGCTACGTCAGCTAGCACAGCGCATTACTGGTCGTTATCACTTACTGCCTCTTAATACCGAAGAAACGGGCAAGTACATCGCGTTTCGTTTGGAGACGGCGGGTGGCGAGCAGATGTTGTTTTCGAACCGTTCTATCAAGCTGATTGCTCAATATACGCATGGTATTCCAAGGCTCATTAACTTGGTGTGTGATAAAGCACTGCAGTTGGCTTTTCATGACGGTGAGCAGCTACCGAGCAATGAAACGGTTAACCGAGCGTGTCAGCAGGTTATGTCCTTTCAGGCCGATGTGTATCACGTCGAGAAAGCTCTAACTTCTCGTGTCGCGCCTAAGTTATTCCAATACGCAGGGATTGCGACGTTAAGCGTTGGTCTTGCAATAGCGACCTTTAACTTCGCTCCAAGCTATATCAATGCTTGGTTGCCTACGGATGCATCAAATGAAGCAAAGACGGAAGTGTTAGCACGTACTCAGCGTTCTTTGGTATCAGATGTTCCTAAGTTGGTTGCTGAGCCAAAACCTGCCAAGTTCGAATTGCCACAACACATTCAACAACATTTGATGCAGGGGACCAATCGTTCTCTCGCTATCAAAGACTTGTATACGCTGTGGGGATATCAATCTTCACTGCGTGATGGATTGTGCTTAAGTGAGCCACAAAGTGTTTTTGTGTGTGAGCAGCAGCAGGCCAGTTTGGATACCTTGTTAGAACTTGGTGTTCCTGTGGTACTTAATCTCGACATAGACCAAAAACCAGTGTTTGCTGTGCTGTATGGCGTGTCTAAGGATTCTGTCGAGTTGCTGGTTAATGAAAAGCTGTTGGTGATGCCGAAGCAATCCTTAGAGCAAATCTGGCAAGGCGATTACGTCGCTATTTGGAAGCAGCCGCTGCGAGAGACCCTTAAAGAGGGCTATCAAGGTGAAGCGGTTGCTTTGCTTGATCTACTGCTTTCTGAAGTATTAGGAGAGGTTGTTTCCGGTAGTGATGTATTTGATTATGAGTTAAAAATGAAAATCGAAGCATTTCAAACGTGGCAAGGTATGTCTGTTGATGGCATTGCAGGTAAGCGCACCTTAGCAAGATTGCAGAGATTAGCTCAACTCGATTCGCCTAAGCTGATGTCACTAGAAGGGGGCGAAAGCTAATGTCACGTATTATGCACGAACTTAAACAGCCGTCTCACAAGCCATCTTCTATTAATCAGCACTCTCTTAGCAAACCAAGCTTCAAAGGCTACCAGAATCATCATGTTCCTAATTCTGCAAAAGGGATGAGCAACAAGCGAGGTTCATCGTTAGCGATGGGGCTACTCTTAATCTTGGTTCCTTCTTTGTTGGTGGGTGGCGTCTTGGCTTATCAATCGTATATCCAACAACAAGAAGCCGTGAACCAAGCTGCCAATGTCGCTCTGCCAGAATTTAAAACTGAATCAGACATTGAGCCTGAAATTGCGGATGCTGATATAGCAAGCATGGATGCCGTGTCTGAGGAAGAAGATGCCTTGTTCACCGTTCGCCCTGCACCGGCGAGCCAACCGTTGAAAGCATTGCCACGCCAAGAGATGTATGCACAGATTGATTCTGGCGCTAATCGTGCAAACACCGCTGGTGGCTCAGCAGTGATCTTCGCTAATGCTGATAACAACACTCAAATGACAGCCAGTTCCGAATCGTCATCCGTTCAGCCAGGCGCGAGTGATGAAACGACTGCTCTGCAATCAAGCACTGATCAGCAATCAAATAGTGACTTACAATCGGACAGTGATCTGCTGCAAGGGCTAGACCTCAGTGAGTTGCCACCTGATTTGGCATTGAAGCTTGAATCCATTATGGGGGAGCAACAAAGCACTCCTGAGCCGATGGACTCTAGACCCGCAGGGCAAAGAGGCTCTCAGGTTATTGAGTTGGAAACGCACACCAATAGCTTATCAGGAGTCCTTCCTAAGTTAGACCTACAAACTCATATGTACTCGAGCAGCGAGACCAAACGTTGGGTAAAAGTGAACGGCCAAGAAGTGGCGCAAGGAGATTGGATTGGACAAGACATTCAATTACTAGAGATTAAGCCACAATCAGTGATCATAGAGTTCAATCAACAGAAGATAGAAATCCCGGCTCTGTACGAGTGGAAAGGTTAGCGATTTCTATACGTATTTAGATAACAGACAAATAAAAAGGAGCACCTCGGTGCTCCTTTTTGATATTCGATACTGAATTTACTGTACCTGATACAAGCGTTACGTCTACGCCCAACCGTTTGGTGATTTTCTGCGACGAGGCATGATGTGTGGCAGAACAAGGCCTAGAAGTAGACCAATACCCGCAACACCACCACCGTACATGAAGTACTTCAATAGTAGGTCGTCTTTTTGAGTGTCTAGCTTAGCGCGCAGTTCACGGTTCTCTGTTTGAGAACTCGTTAGCTGTTGGCTAATTTCACTGTAGTTCTGTTCTAGTTCAGCAATCTGCTTGTTACGAGAATCTAGAGAGCTTGCTAGGCCAGCTTTTTCGCTGTCAGCACTCTGACGAGCATTCGCTAGCTTGCCTTTAACTTCCGTCAGCTCTTTCTCTAGCTTAGGCATACGCAGTGCCATGCTTTCTTGAGTGCTTACAAACTTGCTTTCAACCCAACCTTTACGGCCACGGTTGTCTTGAATTTGGGTGTAACCCGTACTCTTGTTAGTTTGTAGGAATGTAATCTTTTCACCAGCATCAACACTACCGATGATACGGAATGTGTTGTTTGGGCCAGAATGCATATAAGTAAATAGTTTGTCAGCAATATAACGGTCTTGTGCAAAGGCAGCTGGAGCCGCAAGCATTGCGAACAAAACTAAGCTAATCAGTTTTTTCACAGTAAATCCCTTAACGATTCAAATTGGGTAGGCGTATGAGTCAGCCTCAATCAGCAAATAATATTTAGTTTCTTTATGCGGTGCAACAAAGAAGGGAGGCAAAGCCTCCCTTTCTGTGCGTTTGAGTCAATAATGACATGGCATTTACATATCGTTACTGAAGCTCACACTGTTCTGACGCTAGTATTCACTAACGCAGTCGCGATTACATAGTAAACGCAGCTTGAATTCCGTAGAAGAACACAACAGCAAGTAGAGCACCTGCAGGTAGTGTCACAATCCAAGAAGCCACGATATTACGTACAACGCCTAAGTTTAGTGCTGCGATACCACGAGCAAAACCAACACCTAAAACAGCACCAACGAGTGTTTGTGTAGTAGAGATTGGAAGGCCAGTACCTGAAGCTAGTACAACCGTACATGCAGTTGCAAGTTGTGCAGCAAAGCCACGGCTTGGTGTTAGTTCTGTAATACCAGTACCAACGGTTGCCATTACTTTATGACCCATTGTTGCAAGACCAACAACGATACCGAATCCACCTAGAGGAAGAATCCACCATGCGATAGTACTCTTACCTGTGATTTCACCCATGTGCTCAACGGTTGATACAACAGCAGACAGTGGACCAATCGCGTTCGCAACGTCGTTTGAACCGTGTGCAAATGCCATCGCACAAGCTGTGATAACCATGAGTACAGAGAAGATGCCTTCAACACCTGCAAAGCCGTGGTCTTCTTCGCGGTTAGCGAATTTCTTCTGGATGTATAGGTAACCGCCGATCATCACAAGCGCAGAAACGCCAGCAGCCCAAACCCATGCTTCAGTGTTGCTTAGGTGAAGACCAACGTGCTTAAGGCCTTTCTTGATGGTTACAAGTGCAATTACCATTGTTGTAATGAACATGTATACCGGTACAAAGCGTTTCGCGTTAAATAGCGGGTTCTCTGTATCAAAAATCAGTCGTTGAGCACTTACAAATATGACGTAAGCGAAGAAGCCGGAAATAACGGGTGTGATAATCCAACTACCCACAATACCTTGAACACTGTTCCAGTCTACAGCTTCAGTACCTACAGAAATACACGCAAAACCGATGATTGCACCGATGATTGAGTGAGTCGTAGAAACCGGCCAGCCCATGTAAGAAGCGAGAAGTAGCCATGTACCCGCAGCAAGAAGTGCTGACATCATGCCGTACACAAGTACATCTGGTTGATGAGCGAATAGAGACGTTTCGATAACACCTTTACGGATCGTGTCTGTTACTTCGCCGCCCGCAAGGTAAGCACCTGCGAATTCAAAGATCATTGCGATAATGATCGCTTGTTTAACGGTTAAAGCTTTAGAGCCTACTGAGGTGCCCATTGCGTTCGCAACGTCATTTGCACCAATACCAATAGCCATCAAGAAACCGAAAGCTGCTGCAACAATAATCAGGACAGTGCCGTAGTTAGCAAGGATATCCATCGTAATACCTAGTTGTTTGATAACAAGCGGAACAAATTTAGACGCAAAAAACCGCTCAGCGAGAGGAATACTCAGCGCATAAGTGGTTTGTTCAAAAAATGCTCTTCGTTATATGGTTAACGTATGATTTAAGATCGAGAAAGCATTACTTCAAGACGAGCGCCTACACGCTGTGCTTGATCTGCAATACCACCAACCCATTCAAGAATTTTGTATAAGAACATGATATCAACTGGATTCAGATCGCCTTCAATTGCCATTAGTTGTTGGCGTAGTTCGATCTGCATCGCATCCGTGTCATCTTCAATTACATCTAATTGATGAATCATTTCGGCAACGAGTGTTACTTCACGGCCTTTAAAGCCAGTCTCAAGTAATTCGTCTAATTCATTGATTACGTTTTGTGCTTGGTTCGCTGCATCTAGACAACGTTTAACGTAAGCGATGAAGTTTTCTTGCATAGGAGCAGGAATGACAAGTTGACGACCATATACACGGCCAGCAATGTCTTTCGCTAGGTTTGCGAGTTTGTCTTGTTGAGTTAATAGCTCCAACATATCGGTGCGATCAACTGGCATAAACAAACCACGAGGAAGTTTAAGGCGAATTTCACGTTTTAGTACGTCAGCTTCTTTCTCAAGGTGAGAAATTTGAGCTCGAATTTCTGATGCTTTTTCCCAGTCACCTTTTGAAGAAACTTCAAAGAAATTAACTAGGTGAGAACAACATTCGTTCACGCATACTACGTGACGCTGCAAAGGTTTAATTGGGGACTTTGCAAATAACCCCATAATTGTATTTACTGGCATGGTCATCCAACCTAATAAATAATAACCTTAAAACAACATACACCATATTCATGGTGAAATGTTAAGCGATGGCTACAAAGTCGCGCATGTTAACCTAATCAATCTCTCATTAAAACTGTTTTAGATCATCATAAGGGCGATATTTCTGACTTGCCGACTTTTCAAATTGGCAATATCCTGTCCCTATCTTCACAGAAAGGTATAACTATGGAAACCGAGATAGAACTGAAGTTTTTTGTTTCTCCTGAATTTTCAGAGACTTTACGCAATAAAATTGCTGAAACTAAAGTACTTCAGCACAGTTGTCGTGAGCTAGGTAACATCTACTTTGACACCGCTGACAACTGGCTACGTAAGCACGATACAGGCTTACGCATTCGACGCTTTGATGACGTATTTGTACAAACCGTAAAGACTGCTGGTCGTGTGGTTGCTGGCCTGCATCAAAGGCCTGAATACAATGCAGAACACGACAGCAACGAACCTAAGCTAGCCCTGCACCCAGAGGATATCTGGCCAACAGGTAAAGACATCGAAACGTTGCAAGCTGAGCTGACTCCTCTGTTCTCTACCAACTTCACGCGTGAGCAGTGGTTGATTGGTATGCCTGATGGTAGCCAAGTCGAGGTCGCATTCGATCAAGGCTTTGTTGAATCAGGCGACCTGCAAGAACCGATTTGCGAAGTCGAATTGGAACTTAAATCCGGTCAAACGGATGCGCTATTTACATTGTCTCGCCAATTCTGCGAACAAGGTGGCATGCGTTTGGGTAACCTAAGTAAAGCAGCTAAGGGTTACCGTCTTGCTCAAGGTTATCAAGGAGATGAAGTTACTCCTTTGACCTTAGTTGATACTGACAAAAGTGATACCGTTGAATCGTGTTTTATTCAATCTTTAGAGCATGCTCTCGCTCATTGGCATTATCACGAGCAGATTTTCACAGAGCGTCAATCGATTGAAGCTTTGCATGAGATCAGTCACTCGCTGAGTTTTATTCGCCAAACTTTCACTATCTATGGCGGCATTGTCCCTAGACGAGCAAGTGCGATTTTACGTCAAGAGTTGAAGTGGCTTGAGCAAGAGCTCGACTGGCTGAAAAGCTATGATCACTTCGAAGACTTGCTGGAAGATAAAGGCCATGTACTACGTAAACTCGATGCGCGTAAGTTCTTAGTCGCTGAGCTTAAAGAGATGCAAGAGCAACTGCCAGATCGTGAAGATCTGCTTACCTTGCTGAGCTCTGCTCGTTACACCGGTTTATTGTTAGATCTGAGCCGTTGGATCTTGTCTCGTGGCTGGCAACCTTTCTTAGATGAAAAAGCACGTGAGCAAATGGCTCGTGGTATCGAATGGTTTTCCGTGCAGCAACTCGATCGTACATGGGCCGATTTGATGGAAGCTTTCCCGCCAGAGCGAGTGATGACTAGCCAAGCGTATATTGATCAGCAATACCGTTTGATGCGTAATCTGTATTCTGGCGTTGGTTTCGCGAGTTTGTATGATGACGATGAACGAAACAGCTTCCGCTTGCCATGGGCCGATATGGTGCAAGGCATTGATGACTTGCTGGCACTTAAAACATTAGAGCCTTTGACTGAGAAGCTGGAAGGCGATGAGAAGCTTCAGCTAGAGCGTTGGTTGGCTCGCCAAGAAGTGTCTATTCTGCATGCGATGGAACAGACACGCCAAATCAGTGTTGAGGTTGAGCCATACTGGCAAGACTAAACTCGATACCTGTATCAATAGAAGTATGAATTTGAAAATAGGGCTCGGGCCCTATTTTTTTGTTTGTTGCTCAAGTTTTTCGAGTCGCTCTAAGATTTTCTGTTGCTGCTCGATGATCTTCTCAAGGTGTTTCTCTTTGTTTTCCGCTCGTTGATTCTCATGATGAGTTGGGGAGGTGATCAAAGAAGTAATCAAGCCTGAAATCATACCAAACACACCGACACCACAGATGATCACCATTGAAGCCACTAACTGACCGGAAGTTGTCACTGGGTAATGGTCGCCATAACCCACAGTACTGATGGTCACAAACGCCCACCATAAAGCATCATGACCTGTAGTGATGTTGGCGTTCGGATCTTTGTGTTCCAATAGCAGGATCGTGCCAGCACCGATAGTCAGTAAGATCACCAAAAGCAGAATGATGGAAGCGAGTGTGGTTTCTTTGCGATTACGAAACAGCTCTCTAAAAACACGTTTACCCGAGCGGAGCACAAGAATGACACGCAGGATCTGAAAAATGCGAGCGAAACGAAGTGGTTCGATCATTGGGATACTTGCTAAGAAATCGATCCAGTGTACTTTTAGATATTCTTTCTTATTTTGTGATCTCAATAGATCAATCGTGAGCTGAAAAAGAAAAACACTACAGATTATAAAATCGAGGCCGATAAGGACTTGTTTCGATTCTTTATCGATCGGTACGAACAATAAGCCTGAGATCACAAATAACGCTAAGAAAGAGAGAATCAGTGACAATAAGCTCATCGGCTTGGTGGCGTCTTTGGTATTATTCAACATTCATACGAGGCTCAAAATAAATCGCGAACTTTGACTGACATAGCCACTTCGCGGATATAGAAGCCATCAATATATAAGAATTAATGGAGAACTGACAATGACTAAACTGTCATTCAAGCCGTGGGAAAGGGTAATCTCTGACGTTCGTCTCGTTCCAAAAATGGTCATGTTGATGATATTCAGCACTATCTTGATCATTTCGAAGCAGCTATGGGACGCAAGTACGTTTCACGATTCATTGCTTGCTGTAACGAACAATGCGCAAGTCGCACAACAGCATTACGAGACTTACCTAGTTCAAGTGGCTTGGCAAACAGCCTTGATGATCATTGTGTTTGTGGTTCTTCTGTTAGCAGCGGCGCGCGTTATGCTGCGCCAGACTCAATACCTTAATGACGCCATTAAAACCATGGCAGATAAGAACTTATCAGTGCCGATTCAAATGGACTGTAAAGATGAATACGGCGATGTGGCACGCGAACTTGAAAAAACTCGCGTCCAACTGAACGACATGATCAAAACTCAGGTGGCCTCTTCTGATGAGCTGTTTGCTCTGACGGAAGTGATGACCATCAGCATGTCTGAAACCAAAGAGTCAGCTCAAGAAGAGTTCAACGAGATCGATCAACTGGCAACAGCAATGAGTGAGATGACGTCGACGGTGCAAACTGTCGCTGAGCATGCACAAAGCGCTTCGTCATTGACTGAACAGGCATCAGGCCAAGCTCTTACTGGTCAGAAGTTCGTTCAAGGATCAGTGTCTAAGATGAGTGAGCTATCTTCAGATATCGCAGCATCTGCAGCAGCGGTAAACCAAGTAGAAGAACGCGTTGACTCAATTGGCAGTGTGGTTGGTACTATCCAAGGCATTTCAGAACAGACAAACCTACTAGCATTGAACGCTGCAATTGAAGCGGCACGTGCCGGTGAAGCGGGTCGTGGTTTTGCGGTTGTTGCTGATGAGGTTCGTAACCTTGCACAGCGCACTCAGCAAGCGACGGTAGAGATTCAAGACATGATCAGTCATCTACAAAGCAGCGCTAACTCTGCGGTAGAACTGATGGAGAAGAGTGTTGTTGAAGCGGCTGAAGGTGTTGATCTGGTGACTAACGCGGGAAGTGAGCTTGACGGCATTGTAAGCCAAGTCAATCAAATCAATGATATGAACTTCCAGATCGCGACCGCTGCAGGCCAACAGAGCAGTGTTGCTGAAGAGATGAGCGTCAACCTGACCAATGTACGCGAGCTTGTTGAAGCTTCAGTTGTGGTGGTTGGTGAACTGCTCGAGACCTCTCAGCTTATGGAAAGTAACGCGCAAGAACTCGACGGTAAGATTAAGCAATTTAAGGTTTAGTCCTCAGCACCCAATCTTCATCCGTCAAAGGCTAATTCCCAGAGACTGTTTCTCGGTTGTAAGCTCAACCAGATAAGTTAATCGATAAAACGCCCACATTGTTAATGTGGGCGTTTTTTATTGGCGTAACTTTGGTATAACTTATCTTTAGTTATGAAAACTCGTTATTGAAGAACTGAATCGATAAACCGATTGTTCGGCGCGCAGCTTATACAAGGAAGAAACATGCCATTGCCTTCTCAACTCATCACTCACTCCCAGTCTGCTTTTGAGCAATTATTAGAGCATCAAAGTGAAGCCATCAATACTTGGTCTGAGCCACTGACTGAAGATCTTAAACGTGTACTCGGTTTAAGCTGTTTTATTGGTGATTGCCTGCAGCGTGATACGGTTTTATGTGGTGACTTACCTAATATGTTGGCATGCGAAGAACGCGCTGAAGGATACCGAGAACGCTTGGCTGAATTACTTTCTAGTTGCACCGATGAAATGAGCGGTCAGCGCGTGCTGCGTCAATTCCGAAATCGAGAAATGACCTACATTGCTTGGCGTGATTTTATGGGTTCGTGGGAGCTAGAGCAGAGCCTAAATCATCTATCGATGTTGGCTGAGGCGATGATCTTCGAAACCTACCAATGGCAGTACGATATTTGTTGTAAAGAGTGGGGCACACCTTGTAATGAACAAGGCGAAGCACAGCCGATGTTGATCATTGGTATGGGCAAGCTAGGGGGCGGTGAGCTTAACTTCTCTTCCGATATCGATCTGATCTTCACCTACCCAGAGAATGGTGAAACCCAAGGTGCAAGACGCAGCATTGCCAATGCGCAGTTCTTTACACGTCTCGGGCAACGTATTATTAAGGCGCTTGATCAGCAAACCTTCGATGGATTCTGTTATCGAGTAGACATGCGCCTGCGTCCATTCGGTGAGAGTGGTCCACTGGTCATGAGTTACGCTGCGCTAGAAGATTACTATCAAGAACAAGGTCGCGATTGGGAACGCTACGCTATGGTCAAAGCGCGTGTGATGGGCAGTGAGATGTACCCTGAGTATCAAGAGCTTCGCCAAATGCTACGCCCGTTTGTGTTCCGCCGTTATATTGATTTTAGTGCGATTCAATCTCTGCGCCGAATGAAGTCTATGATCAGCAGCGAAGTGCGTCGTCGTGGTCTCTCGAACAACATCAAGCTTGGCTCTGGTGGTATTCGTGAAGTTGAGTTTATCGCACAAGTCTTCCAATTGATTCGTGGTGGACGCGAGCCTAGCTTACGCGGTCGAGGGTTACTCGAAACCTTAAGTGCGATTGAATCCCTTCATCTGCTAGAGTCTGAAGAGGTGGGGCACCTACGTGAAGCTTATCTGTTTTTGCGTCGCCTTGAGAACCTGTTACAAGCCATGGCTGATAAGCAAACTCAAACCTTACCTGACGGTGAATTCGAACAACTGCAGCTTGCGGTTGCCATGCAATTTTCCGATTGGGATAGCTTGATTGTGGCAACTCGCGCCCATATGGCGAATGTACATACCGTGTTCGAAGACCTAATTGGCGTTGATGAAGATGACGCTAATCCGATCGCGAGCCACTTTAGCGAGTTGTGGGATATGGCCCATAAACCCGATGTAATTGAGCACGTGTTGGAACACGACATTGCGGTCGCGAGCCCGCCTGATGCGGCGAAAACGATCATTCAGTTTAAAGCCGATTTGGCTAAAAAGACTCTTGGCCCTCGTGGGCGGGAAGTCCTCAATCGACTGATGCCGAAAGTGTTTCAAGCGCTGTACACCGCTAAGGATGCCGAGTTTGGTTTGTCGCGAGTACTGCATCTGCTGCATAAAATCGTTACGCGTACCACTTACCTTGAACTACTAGATGAACACCCTGCCGCGTTGACTCAGCTAGTTCGCCTGTGTACGGCAAGCCCGATGATTTCGGAGCAGTTGGGTCGTTATCCAATTCTGTTAGATGAACTTATCGACCCTCAGCAACTCTACAATCCCGTGCCTTTAGAGTCTTACAAGACCGAGTTGCGTGATTATCTAGCCCGTATCCCTGAAGATGATATGGAGCAACAGATGGAAGGTCTGCGTCAGTTTAAGCAGACCTGTATATTGAGAATTGCAGCCGCGGATATTGCGGGTGCTCTACCTGTCATGAAGGTCAGTGATCACCTGACCTACTTAGCAGAAGCCATTGTGGAGGCGGGGGTCAATCAAGCTTGGTTACAAGTATCCGCCAAGTTTGGTGAACCGACCCATGTTAAAGATCGCGAAGGTCGCGGTTTTGCTGTCGTTGGTTATGGCAAAGTCGGTGGTTGGGAGCTTGGTTATAACTCCGATCTTGATATCGTGTTCATGCACGACTGCCCGGTACACATCTATACTGATGGAAAGAAAGAGATCGATGGACGCCAATTCTACTTAAGATTAGCGCAGCGTATTATTCATATTTTCTCGACCAGAACTGCTTCTGGCATTTTGTACGAAGTCGATACTCGCCTACGCCCTTCTGGTGCATCTGGTCTATTGGTGAGTCCAACCGATGCCTTTGACGAGTATCAGCACAATGACGCGTGGACATGGGAGCACCAGGCCCTCACTCGTGCTCGTATGATTTACGGTGATGACTTATTGGTATCTGCGTTTAACAAAACTAGGCATGAGGTTTTGTGCTTGCCACGAGATGAGGCAACACTCAAAAAGTCAGTTGTGGATATGCGTGAAAAAATGCGTGGCCATTTAGGCGGTAAAAAAGCCGATCGATTCATGCTTAAACAAGATGCGGGCGGTATTACTGATATTGAGTTCTTGGCGCAATACTTAGTGCTGAGATACAGCAACGAGAAACCTAAGCTTACTCGTTGGTGTGACAATGTGAGAATCTTTGAAAGCTTGTTGTCGCAAGGGATAATGGACGAGCAACAAGGTATGGCATTGACCAATGCGTACACCACATTAAGGGATGAAATCCACCACCGTAATCTACTTAACCTTGATGCGGATGTGGCGATTGAAAAGTTCGAAATGGAAAGAGAACATGTTGTTCAAGCATGGAAGCAGTGGATGGAAGCATAACCCAGTCATACAGTAATGACGGATGTACCTATCTTGATAGGCTTTTACTCATTTATCTATAGTTTAGCCTCTGTAATCAGTGTGCTAGACTCTAGCCAGATTCGATTTTTGGAGATCCATAATGAAACCAATTCTACCTGACTACAGCCAATCAGGCGTTCTTGTTGTCGGTGACGTAATGCTTGACCGTTACTGGTATGGCCCAACTGGCCGTATTTCACCAGAAGCGCCTGTACCCGTTGTAAAAGTAGAAAATAACGAAGAGCGTCCTGGTGGTGCAGCCAACGTAGCAATGAATATTGCTTCTCTTGGTGGCCATGCTCATATCGTTGGTTTGACCGGTAAAGATGAGCCTGCTGAGGTGTTAAAAAATACCTTAGGCGCACTAAAGGTTAAATGTGATTTCGTTGAGTTAGAAGATTACCCAACCATTACTAAACTGCGAGTGATGAGCCGTGGTCAGCAGCTAATTCGCCTTGATTTTGAAGATAAATTTGAGAATACGGATCCTGAGCTGGTTTTATCTCGTATGGAGCAAGCGCTTCCAAATGTGCGCTCGGTAATTCTATCTGATTACGCAAAAGGTGCGTTGGAGCACGTGCAGAGCTTTATCCAAAAAGCGCGCGCAGCAAAAGTTCCTGTGTTTATCGACCCGAAAGGCGCAGACTTTGAACGCTACCGTGGAGCAACGTTGCTTACACCAAACATGGCTGAGTTCGAGTTGGTGGCTGGCAAAGTAAAATCTGAAGAAGAAATGATCGAAAAAGGACTCGCACTGATCGAAGAGTTTGATTTTGAAGCATTGCTAGTGACTCGTAGTGAACATGGTATGACACTACTTCGCAAAGGTTTAGAACCATTCCACTTGCCGACTCAAGCGAAAGAAGTGTATGACGTGACGGGTGCGGGTGATACAGTTATCTCGGTACTGGCAGCTTCCGTTGCTGCTGGTAAGCCACTGGATGAGGCGTGTGCACTGGCGAACGCTGCTGCGGGTGTGGTAGTGGGTAAGCTTGGTACATCTACTCTATCTACGATTGAGTTAGCGGAAGCAATTCACGGTAGTCAAGACACAGACTACGGCGTTATCTCTGAAGCGGCACTGGTTGAAGCGGTGAAGCGTGCTCGTGCGAAAGGCGAGAAGGTAGTTATGACCAATGGCTGCTTTGATATTCTACATGCTGGTCATGTTTCTTACATGAACCATGCGGCTGAGTTGGGCGATCGTTTGATCGTTGCGGTTAATACGGACGAATCAGTGAAGCGCTTGAAAGGCCCTGGTCGCCCTGTGAACCCAACTGATCGTCGTATGGCGGTATTGGCTGGCTTAGGTGCAGTTGATTGGGTTGTCCCATTCTCTGAAGATACACCTCAACGTTTAATCTCTGAGGTATTGCCAAGTATTCTTGTGAAAGGTGGTGATTACAAACCTGAAGATATCGCTGGTGGTGCGGAAGTGATTGCTGCTGGTGGTGAAGTTAAAGTACTTAACTTTGAAGATGGTTGCTCTACGACTGAAATCATTAAAGCGATTAAAGGTGGTCGAGGCTAACTCTTAGCCTTCCCGTTTTCTAGTCTCAAGGCTTAACTTTGAGCTAGGTTGAGAATTAGCTTTCAATAGATAATAAAAATGCCGCTCAATGAGCGGCATTTTTGTAGGGGTAACTTAAGTAATTAATAATTACTTACTTGCTACTTTTAGACCTGCGTTTACATCAACAATGTCTTGTTCGCTTAGCGTACCAACTGCTTGACGAAGCTGAAGTACACTTAGGATGTAGTTGTAACGAGCATCTGAAAGGTTTTTGTTCGCATCATATAGACGACGAGTCGAATCTAGTACGTCAACGATAGTACGAGTACCCACATCAAAACCAGCTTCTGTTGCTTCTAGAGCAGACTGAGCTGAAACAACAGACTGTTCGTAAGCGCGTAGAGCACCAATAGAAGCTGTGATGTTGTTGTTGAAGGCACGTACGTCTTTTACAACGCTACGGTAAGTTGCTTCTAGATCTTCACTTGCTGCAACGTAGTTGTATTCAGCCTGTTTAGTCAAAGAAGTTGTGCTACCACCCGTATATAGAGGTACCACTAAGTTCAAGCCTAGGTTTAGGTTATCTTGATCATAATCAGTTGAGCTGTTTGATTGATCTGTAAGAGCGTAACTACCATCAAGAGTTAGGCTAGGTAGATGACCAGAGCTTGCTAGAGAGATGTTATCTTTTGCTACGTCTTGAGAGATACGAGCAGCAAGTAGACTAAGGTTCTTTTGCTCTGCTTGTTCAACCAGTGCAATCGCAGACTCAGAAGATTTGCTTGCTGAGAAACGGTCAGTGTCTAGGATGCTTAGGTTAGAGTGTTCTTGACCTGTAATCTCACGTAGACCTTCGTAGTTATTAATCAGAGTGTTCTCTGCTAAAACTTCATCAGCTAAAACAGCATCGTATTGAGCTTGCGCATCATGTACATCGGTGATTGCTGAAAGACCTACTTCAAAGCGCTGTTTTGTTTGCTCTAGTTGGCGAGCAACCGCTGCTTTTTCTGCACGAACGAACTCTAGGTTATCTTGAGCACGCAGTACTTCGAAGTATGCTGTTGCTACACGCAGGATCAAAGCTTGTTGCTCTGCTGCATACGCTGAATCAGCCTGACGAGCGGTTTTCTCTGCTGTATCTAACGAGATCCATGAAGAGCGTTGATAAAGTTCTTGAGTGAAGCCGATCGCTGCTCCCCAAGTGTTATTATCAATACTTGAGCTACCTGAACCAGAAGTATCTCTGTCACCACGGTTAATGTCGTAGTTCGCTGTTAGGTTAATTTGTGGTAGCAAATCACTACGGCTTGACGTTACTGCTTCAAAAGCGGCATCGCGCTGCGCTGCTGAACGAAGAAGTTGTGGATCGTTCTGTTTTGCTTGGTCGTAAACTTCAGCTAGCGTATCAGCGAAAGCTGACGAACTCAGGCTGCCAATTGCTGCACTGATAAATAGTGGAAGCAGTTTTTTCATTTTCCTATTCCTGCCTTTAATAGAATTTTCTCTGAAAGAGTTTAACCCAGTTTGATGGTAATTTACTCGAAACTTTGCACTTTTTTACATTTAACTGTCCACTTGTGCAATATTTATTTTTTAAAACTTAACTTTAATTATAAAATTTATACAAAAAGTTGAACCTTATCCTTGGTAGTTAACTCGGACAATGAGTAAACTATAAAGATCACTTAGTGAGGTACCAAATGCAACAGTATGACAATCAACGACATGAGTTTACTCCGCAAGATGTGGAAATAGTCTCAAAAGAGACGCTGTTTCGTGGTTTTTTCAAAATGGTCAAGTACACATTTAAACATAGACTATTTGAGGGAGGCTGGAGCCAACCTATAGAACGCGAGATGTTTGAACGTGGTCATGCTGCCGCTTTGTTACCTTATGATCCTATTCGTGACGAAGTGGTGATCGTAGAACAGATCCGTGTCGGCGCTCTAGAGCATGAGAACCCTTGGCAATATGAAATTGTGGCCGGGATCATTGATACGAACGAATCATCACAAGATGTTGCTCGTCGTGAAGCAATGGAAGAAGCCGGAGTCGAAGTCGGATCTGTATTGCCTATTACTTCGTATTATCCTTCATCTGGTGGTTGCTCTGAAAAGCTCGACGTCTTTGTTGGCTGTGTTGATGCAACGACAGCCAAAGGGGTACACGGATTGGACTACGAAGGTGAAGACATTCGTGTACAAGTGATGAGTCGCGAAGCTGCTTATCAGTTGGTAAAAGATGGTGTATTTGAAAATGGAGCCACGATCATTGCGCTACAGTGGCTACAATTGAACTACCAAGAATTACAGTCAGAGTGGATAGATTAACGTTATGCCAAATATAGCAGTCAAGAAACCGTATCATGTTGATCTTGCTGAACTGATGCGAGTTTACGAGACTAACTATGCCAAGCTTAACGCTCTGTTGCCGGTAGGGCATGAGGTTGGTGATGTTCGCTGTTACCAAGCCGTTAATATGGTGTATCAATTGACAGTGAATGAGGTCACAAAATACACCACATTAATAGACATATGTCAGAGTGACGAGACGCCAGTGTTTCCTTTGCCAAAAATGTCTGTCAGGCTATATCACGACGCTCGAGTTGCAGAAGTGTGCGCTAGCGGGGATTTTTCACGAGTCAAAGCGAAATATGACTATCCCAACACTAAGCTTCTGCAAAAGGATGAGAAATTTCAGTTGAACAAATTTCTTGGAGAATGGTTAACGTTTTGTTTAAAAACGGGTATCAGCCGTTCGCCAATTCCTTTTTAATTGAGCCCCATTGTAAAAACACTTTAAAGTTTAAACAGTAACGTATCTGGATTTGGTATTTTGGAATTATCACACACTTCAAAATTTGATGAGAGCAGTATTAAGCTTGTACAGCTAACGGACACGCATTTGTTTGCGCCGAGCAATGGCAGCTTATTAAGCATCAATACTCAAGATAGCTTTCGTGCTGTAGTTGATGGCATTGTTAACCAAGGCTTCGATTATGAGGCGATCTTGGCGACGGGTGATATCTCTCAAGATCACAGTGCTGAGTCGTATCAAAAATTTGAATCAGGTATTCAACCTCTGGAAAAGCCATGTTATTGGTTGCCAGGAAATCATGATTTCAAGCCTAATATGGGCAGTGTCTTACCATCACCTCAAATACAGTGCGTTGACCATGTCTTACTGGGTGATAACTGGCAGATGGTGATGCTGGACTCGCAAGTGGTTGGTGTGCCTCATGGGCGTCTAAGCGATCAACAACTTGATCTGTTAGAACAAAAATTGATCGAATTCCCTGAGCGTAATACCTTGGTTTTACTGCACCACCACCCGTTATTAGTGGGCAGCGCATGGCTGGATCAACATAACCTAAAAGATGCGGATCAATTTTGGGATGTGGTTCAGCAGCATACCAATGTCAAAGCGGTACTGTGTGGCCACGTTCATCAAGACATGAATCGAGATCATCATGGTGTGCAAGTCATGGCAACCCCGTCGACTTGTGTGCAATTCAAACCTAATTCAGATGACTTTGCCGTTGATACATTGTCTCCGGGTTGGAGAGAGATTGAATTACATCAAGATGGCACAGTAAGCACTCAAGTGCGCCGCTTGCCTAATGGGCAGTTCTTACCTGATTTTGAAGCGGGTGGTTATTGATGTTAGTGATTATTGTTGTAGGAGGCTATTAATGTCCGGTTCTAATCAGCAAGTCGCTAAGCCATCATTGCTTCTCTATATTCATGGGTTTAACAGTTCATCTCGTTCTCATAAAGCGAATGTGATGGCTAATTACTGTGCGGAGCATCGGGCTGATATTAAAGTCGTCACTCCTCAACTGCCGAGTTTCCCTCAGCAAGCGGCACTTCATCTGCAACATCTGGTGGAGCAATACAAAGAGCAATATCAAATAGCGTTGGTCGGTAGCTCGCTGGGTGGCTATCTTTCAACATGGCTGAATAGCCACTATGGTTTTAAAGCGGTGGTTGTAAACCCAGCAGTGAAGCCGTATGAGCTTCTTGCTGACTATTTAGGTGAACAAGTAAACCCATACACAGATGAACGATATGTACTGGAAACAAAACATATTGATGAACTGAAGGCGTTAGAGGTTTCGGCTATCGCTAAGCCGAGCGACTTCTGGTTACTTCAGCAAACGGAAGACGAAGTTCTGGATTACCGACAAGCGGTAGAGAAGTACCAAGGTGCAACACAGACAGTAGAAGAGGGCGGGGATCATAGCTTTGTTGATTTTGAACGCTACCCACAACAAATCATCACCTTTCTAAATCTTTAATCTGTTCCACCAACCAAGTGATTTTCTCTTGTTTGCCTGTTATTTCATCTATCAATGGTGAAATATCATAGTTTGATGTCTTAGTTTTTGAACTAGCTTGACATCATTACTCAGCTTCCAGACTATATTCCCCAATACTTCGCTCGTTCGCTCTACTATGACGGTTCATAGTAATGATTCTGCTTTAGTGAAACTGGAGCCAGCGAACTGACGCAAACTTTTTGAGTAAACTCCGTATTATGACTGAACAATATAATGCAAAAGACCTCGAGGTACTTGAAGGTCTCGACCCTGTGCGACACCGCCCGGGAATGTATACCGAGACAGAAAGACCTAACCACCTTGCCCAAGAAGTCATTGATAACTCGGTCGATGAAGCACTAGCGGGACACGCTAAGAAGATCAAAGTGGTACTTCATGCAGACCAATCGTTAGAAGTTACCGATGACGGCCGTGGTATGCCTGTCGATATCCACCCTGAAAAAGGGATCTCAGGTGTTGAGCTGATTTTAACTAAGCTCCACTCTGGCGGTAAATTCTCGAATAACAACTATAAGTTCTCTGGTGGTCTGCACGGTGTAGGTATCTCGGTTGTAAACGCGCTGTCAAAACGTGTTGAAGTGACCGTACGCCGAGAAGGTCAGGTTCACGAGATCGCACTTGAAGGCGGTCATGCAGTAACAGAGCTTACTGTGACGGGCACTTGTGGTCATCGTAACAGTGGTACATCAGTACATTTCTGGCCTGATCCTAAGTACTTCGATAGCCCTAAATTCTCGACACTTCGTCTGATTAACAACCTACGTGCAAAAGCAGTGCTTTGCCCAGGTTTAGAAATTACCTTTATCGACAAAGTCGGTGGCGAAGAGCATAAATGGTTCTATGAAGATGGCCTAAAAGACTACCTTGCCGAAGGCGTGAAAGGTTACACCTTACTGCCTGAAGAACCGTATGTTGGTGAATTTGTCGCTGAAACAGAAATGGCAAACTGGGCGATCATCTGGCAGCCAGAAGGCGGCGACATGATCACCGAAAGTTACGTGAACTTAGTACCGACTAAACAAGGTGGTACACACGTAAACGGTCTTCGCCAAGGTCTTCTTGATGCAATGCGTGAGTTCTGTGAATTCCGTAATTTGCTGCCGCGTGGCGTTAAGCTAACGGGCGACGATATCTTCGATCGCTGTTCGTACGTACTGTCGGTGAAGATGCAAGATCCGCAGTTTGCTGGTCAAACAAAAGAGCGCTTGTCTTCACGTCAAACTGCTGCGTTTGTGTCTGGTGTGGTAAAAGATGCGTTTAGCCTGTGGTTGAACGAAAAGCCACAACTGGCAGAACAGCTAGCAGAAGCTTGTATTGCGAATGCCCACCGCCGTATGCGCGCAAGCAAAAAGGTTGTGCGTAAGAAAATCGCTTCAGGTCCAGCACTGCCGGGTAAGCTAACTGACTGTTCAGTTCAAGACTTAAGCCGTACCGAAATCTTCTTCGTGGAAGGGGACTCGGCGGGTGGTTCTGCTAAACAAGCACGTGATCGTGAGTTCCAAGCAGTTATGCCACTTCGCGGTAAGATCCTAAATACATGGGAAGTGTCAGCAGACCAAGTATTGGCTTCGCAAGAAGTGCACGACATCTCGGTGGCTCTAGGCATCGACCCGGACAACGATGATTTATCCGGCCTGCGTTACGGTAAGATCTGTATCCTTGCCGATGCGGACTCGGATGGTCTTCATATCGCGACACTGCTGTGTGCTTTGTTTACTCGCCATTTCCATGCATTAGTTGAAGCGGGTCATATCTATGTGGCAATGCCTCCTCTGTATCGTATCGATTGCGGTAAAGAAGTGTTCTACGCACTCGATGACGCAGAGAAAGACGGTGTGCTTGAGCGACTATCGCAGAAGAAAGCCAAGATCAACGTGCAACGATTCAAAGGTCTGGGTGAAATGAACCCACTTCAGTTGCGTGAAACCACCATGGATCCAAACACTCGTCGCCTTGTGCAGTTAACGATTGATGACAGCGAAGCAACCAACGAGATGATGGACATGCTGCTTGGTAAGAAACGTGCAGATGATCGCCGTACATGGCTACAGACTAACGGTGATATGGCCGAGGTATAATGGATGTCTAACGAAATTACATATGATGGCGTTGAACAGCTGCCAATGCGCAAGTTCACCGAAGATGCCTACTTAAATTACTCAATGTACGTGATCATGGATCGTGCATTGCCGTATATCGGTGATGGCTTGAAGCCAGTACAGCGTCGTATTATCTACGCGATGTCTGAGCTAGGCTTATCGGCTGCATCGAAATACAAAAAATCAGCACGTACCGTTGGTGACGTATTAGGTAAGTATCACCCACATGGTGACTCTGCTTGTTACGAAGCGATGGTATTGATGGCGCAGCCTTTCTCTTACCGCTACCCATTGGTAGATGGTCAAGGTAACTGGGGTGCTCCTGATGATCCGAAATCGTTCGCTGCGATGCGTTATACCGAAGCCAAATTATCTAAGTTTGCTGAGGTTCTTCTAGGTGAACTAGGTCAAGGCACTGTTGACTGGCAACCAAACTTTGATGGCACGATGAAAGAGCCTCAAATGTTGCCTGCTCGCCTACCTCACATCCTACTTAACGGTATTACAGGTATCGCGGTAGGTATGGCGACCGATATTCCACCACACAACGTGCGTGAAGTCGCTAATGCAGCCATTCACCTAATTGATACGCCTAAGTCTGAGCTTTCAGACGTGATGGGTTTCATTCAAGGTCCAGATTACCCGACTGAAGCTGAGATTATCTCCCCGAAATCGGACATCGAAAAGATCTACCGTACTGGACGTGGCAGCATCAAGATGCGCGCGGTTTGGCACAAGGAAGGCTCTGATATTGTTATCACGGCTTTACCTCATCAAGTGTCAGGTGCGAAGTTACTTGAGCAAATCGCTAACCAGATGCGCGCTAAGAAGCTGCCAATGGTTGACGACTTGCGAGATGAATCGGATCACGAGAACCCAACGCGTATCGTTGTCGTTCCTCGTTCGAATCGTATCGACTGTGACCAATTGATGAGTCACCTGTTCGCGTCGACGGATCTAGAGAAAAACTTCCGCGTTAACTTGAACATGATTGGTTTAGATAATCGTCCTCAAGTTAAAGGCTTAGTTCAAATCCTGAAAGAGTGGATCGAGTTCCGTCGCACAACGGTTCGCCGTCGTTTGCAGTACCGTTTAGATAAAGTACTGGCACGCTTGCACATCTTAGAAGGTTTGCTTGCTGCTTATCTTAATATCGATGAAGTGATTGAGATCATTCGTACAGAAGACGAACCATGTCCTGTCCTAATGAGCCGTTTCAACATTTCTGAAATTCAAGCCAATGCGATTCTTGATATTAAACTTCGTAACTTAGCTAAGTTAGAAGAGTTTAAAATCCGAGCGGAACAAGAAGAGCTTGAAGCTGAACGTGAGAAGCTTGAAAAGCTACTCGGTTCAGAGCGTCGCTTGAATACGCTGATCAAGAAAGAAATCCAAGCAGATGCGGATAAATACGGCGATGATCGTCGTTCACCTCTGATTGAGCGCGCTGAAGCGAAAGCGCTAACAGAGCGCGACTTAGTACCAAGCGAACCAATCACGGTTGTGTTGTCTGAGAAAGGTTGGATTCGTCATGCCAAGGGGCATGAAGTTGACGCTGAAGGTTTGAACTACAAATCGGGTGATAAATTCTTAGCGAGTGCTAAGGGTAAGAGTAACCAACAAGCGGTGTTCCTCGGCAGTGATGGTCGAAGCTACTCCCTTGAGTCACATTCATTACCGTCGGCGCGAAGCCAAGGTGAGCCAATTACAGGCCGCTTGAACGTCAGCCCAGGTACTTCTATTCGCCAAGTGGTGATGGGAGAGAATGAACAATTATGGTTAGTCGGTTCTGATGCAGGTTATGGTTTTGTTTGTAAGGGTAGCGATCTGCTGTCCAAGAACAAGAGCGGTAAAGCCTTGGTTAACTTGCCACAAGCTTCTGAAGTGATGATGCCAAGCCCTATTGCTGACTTGGACAGTAATCAGATTCTGGCGATTACTAACCAAGGTCGTATGTTGTTGTTCCCGATTAAAGATCTCCCTCAGCTGAGCAAAGGTAAAGGCAACAAGATCATCAACATCCCTTCTGCGAAAGCAAAAGAGCGTGAAGAGTTTGTCTCACATCTTATGGCTATCCCAGAGAATGCGACGCTGACTATCTACGCCGGTAAACGTAAGCTTGGTTTGAAACCTGCGGATCTTGAAAACTTCCGTGGTGAACGTGGTCGTCGTGGTGGTCTACTGCCTAGAGGACTACAGCGAGTGACTCGCATCGATATCGAAGAGCAAAGTGAATCGTAGAGATACTTGAAACAATCTTTAGATAAAAGAAAACCCAGCCTATGAGCTGGGTTTTTTGTACTTGTGTATTAGCAGCTTGAATCATTGCTTACAGAGTTTGCTCTACAGGCGAGTATCTTCGGCGATGGTCACCTTTAAGGTTTTGCTTTCACCTTGGCGCAATATACCCACATCGATAACTGTACCAGGTCGCAGGTCGGTAACGATGTCCATTACACTCTGGCGACCATTTACTTGGTTATCGTTGATACTGACAATAATGTCTTGAGCTTCAAAACCCGCATCGGCAGCCGGACCATTAGGGTCTATCCCCAACACAACGATCCCGCCGATATTCTTAGTACCCAACATGCGTGAGGTGACTGAGTTGATGTCTTGTCCATCGATACCAATATAGCCACGAATCACACGACCATCGGCGATGATCTTTTCCATGATTTTATTAGCAAGCGGATAGGGGATAGCGAATGAGATCCCATAGGTTTCCATGTCGGTAGCTTGCTGGAAAGAGGCGGTATTGATACCGACTAGCTCACCTTGTGAGTTCACCAGTGCGCCACCTGAGTTACCTTCATTGATTGCCGCATCGGTCTGGATAAAGGCTTGATGGCCATCGGCACTGATCGAAGAACGGCCGGTTGCAGAGATGATACCAAAGGTTGTTGTTTGACCTAGGTTGTATGGGTTACCGATAGCCAGTACAACATCACCGACATTGGCTTTGTAATTAGGATTGAGTGGGATCACCGGTAGATTATCACCGCTGACTCTAAGTATCGCGATATCGGTGCGTTTGTCTGAACCGACAAGTTGCGCAGCTGCTACTCGGCCATCTTGAAGTGCCACAACTATTTGGTCTGCTTGAGCCACCACATGGAAGTTGGTAATGATGTAGCCTTTCTCGCTAACAATCACCCCAGAGCCCAAACCTTGTGTGAGCAGTTTGTTTCGATCGCTTTCAGCGTATTTACGGCTATAAATGTTAACCACTGCAGGCGCCGCGCGGCGAACTGCTTGGTTAAATGAAATCTGAAGAGAGCCAATATTATCGACTTTAGGGCTAGTGACGTCAGCGACAATCGCTGGTCTTAAGCTCGGGAAGGCGAGAAGAATAAGCGCCGCTGAAACGAGTCCAAGGGAAATAGAACGAAATAGAAAGGACAGCATGTTTCCCTCTTCAACAAGTAAGGTGTGAAGCCTCCATCAATGGATGACTGATTTGATTACAAGTGAAGCATAGCATTTTGATTGATCTAAAGAAAAGGGAGACTGAGTAAGTTTAAAGCAAACTTACTGAGCCTCCCTGTAATTGCGCTGACGTAAGACTATCGAATCACAAGATAGATAGTTCGGTCGCCTCGCTGGATATTAAGCGCCAGTACACCAGGTTGTTTTTCAAGAATCTCTCTAAACTCAGCAAGGTTCTTAACGGGCTGGCGGTTTACTCCGATGATGATGTCATCTTTCAGGAGTTGATAGGCTTCGGCTGGTGAACCTTGAGCAACATTCGATACCTTGACGCCCGTTGCAGAGTCACTCTCTGTTGTGTTGGTTAACTCAGCACCAGCTAGTCCTTCATGGAGCTTCTCAGCTTGTGTTTTATTATTGGTGGATTCACCAAGCGTCACATCAAAGGTTTTGCTCTTACCGTCACGAACCACACCCAGTTCAATCTGCTTACCAGCGCCGAGTGTTGCGACCTTAGCTCTTAACTCGCTGAAGGTATCAATGCGTTTGCCATTAATAGAGACAATAATATCGCCCGCTTTCAGTCCTGCTTTATCGGCTGCGCTGTCAGGGACGATTTGGCTAACAAAGGCGCCCTTGCTTGATTCATAACCGAGTGCTTCTGCCAATTCAGAGGTCACTTCTCCGCCTTGAACGCCAAGCATGCCGCGTTTTACTTCACCGAAGTCGAGAATTTGTTCTGTCAGGTTTGTCATCATATTAGAAGGGATTGCAAAGCCGATACCGACATTACCTCCGTTAGGGCCAAGAATGGCGGTGTTGATACCAATTAGCTCACCGTTAAGGTTCACTAGCGCACCACCAGAGTTGCCGCTGTTGATTGCTGCATCGGTTTGAATGAAGTTTTCAAAGTTTTCTAGATTCAGGCCGCTACGGCCGAGTGCAGAAACAATACCGGATGTCACGGTTTGCCCAAGTCCGAATGGGTTACCGATCGCGACACTAAAATCACCAACTCTTAGTTTGTCTGAGTCTGCGACTTTTATCTGGGTCAGGTTTTTGGCTTCTTCTAATTTTAGCAGTGCGATATCAGACATCTGGTCGCCGCCGATTAGCTCAGCATCGTACTCTCGACCATCATGCAGTTTTACTTTGATATCGTCCGCACCATTAATGACATGGTAATTGGTCACGATATGACCTTTCTCGGCGTCAATGATGACACCAGAGCCTAATCCGCGGAAGGGACGCTCTCGTGTTTGTTCTGGACCAAAAAAGAATTGAAATTGTTCAGGGATTTGCTGACGTTGTACCTGTTTGCCTTCTACGGCAATACTAACCACAGCGGGGGTCACTTGTTCAAGCATAGGAGCAAGGCTCGGTAATTGTTCATTACCCACACTTAATGGCAGTGCGGCTGTTGCTTTAATGGGGGTGATGATTGAACTTAAGCTTAAAGTTAGCACTGATAAAGCAAGCAAAGGTTTTTTCATCATAAACTCCTCTCTAGTTAAGGTCTTAACCCTCTTATACGTTTAATAAGTATGATAAGTTTCAAATGACCTGAGTGAAAGTTATGACTCAAAAACCTTTGTAAAGTTCACAGAAGTGTTAAATGTTTACGATGCTTTTGCTGTAACAACATCGGGAGCATTCATGATTTCTTTCTTCTGCTCTGTAAATAAACCGGTTGCGCCATTAGCGTAATCTTTCGGTTGTTCCTCAAGTGTCGCCTCTTTTACTGAAGGCTTCTCTTGTGGCTTGTCCGAATGGGCAGCGGCTGTTTTCACAAACGGGTTATCTTGCTCTGGCAGGTTAGGAATCAGCTCTGAGCTTGTTTTTTCCATGTGTTGGTACAGTTTTGTGTAGTCTTTACCTAATGTGTCCAACATTTCTGCTGATTTCGCAAAGTGATCAGCCAGCTCTTGTCGCTGCTGCTCAAGGGCAAACTTTGCGCTATCCAATTCTTTCTGTACGTTCTTTTGTTTTTTGTATTCAGGTGTCATGAGACGAGAAATAGCGACCCCTAAAATAACTCCGACTAGTAAACCGGCAACGGCATACATCCAAGGCATAACAGCTCCTTATTATTGTTTTTTAACATGTTTGTTACTGCTTAGTTACACGTGATACGGCTCCATGGTACTATGAGAAAGCCGCAGTATAAAGAGAAATGCGTGTGCGCTAGTTAGCAGTTTGATGCTGCATTATTCACCACATCACGTTATTCCTCGTACTGTTTGGGCTCATTTTTAGTTGTTGTCTGATATTGCTTTCATTGTGGAAATGTCGTCATGAATCCCATTAAAAAATACGAACAAGATATAAAAGAACATGGATTTCAAAGAGATCCAGCACAAGAGCAAGCCGTAAAATCTTTAGATGAACTCTTTCATCAATTTCAAGATTACATGAATACGCCCATTCCTCAACTGACTCGCTTCCAGAAATTACTAGGCAAAAAGCCAGAACTGCCACAACCACCGAAAGGTCTCTATTTTTGGGGTGGCGTAGGGCGAGGAAAAACGTACCTAATGGATACATTCTATGATGCCTTACCGACCACTAAAAAAATGCGTGTTCACTTTCACCGCTTTATGTATCGAGTTCATGACGAGCTAAAGGCGCTAGGTAATGTGAGTGATCCATTGCCTTTAGTCGCAGACAAGTTGAAGGAAGAAGCGGACATTATCTGTTTCGACGAATTCTTTGTTTCAGACATCACCGATGCGATGATCCTAGGAACCTTGTTCCAAGAGTTATTCGCTCGAAACGCTATCTTGGTTGCGACCTCTAATATTCCACCTGCGGATCTGTATCGCAACGGGTTACAGCGAGCGCGTTTCTTACCTGCCATCAAGCTCATTCAAGACAACTGTCATATCCTTAATGTCGATAGTGGTATTGACTATCGTCTACGTACCTTAGAACAGGCTGAGATTTACCATTACCCGCTAGATAGCCAAGCGAATATTAATCTCGAAAAGTATTACGCTCAGCTCGTTGGTGAAGATAAAGAGAAGCTTAAGCAGATAGAGGTTAACCACCGTCAATTAGATGTAGTCGAAGCGAGTGATGGCGTACTGCATGGTACCTTTGCTCAGCTTTGTCAGTCGGCTCGTAGCCAGAACGACTATATTGAGTTGTCTCGGGTTTATCACACAGTTCTATTGGCGGATGTATTGCAAATGGGCGCGACTTCAGATGACGCTGCGAGGCGCTTCATTGCATTAGTTGATGAGTTCTACGAGCGCAATGTGAAGCTGATTATTTCAGCGGAAGTGGAGCTAGAAAAGCTATACACCCATGGTCAGCTAGAGTTTGAATTTAAACGTTGTCAGTCGCGTTTAATTGAAATGCAGAGCCATGAATATTTGGCAAAAGAACACTTAAGTTAGCTTTGATTATCTCGAATAAGAAATAGAATTAAAAAAATCGTGATTTTGTTCAAAAAGAGGTGATTTTTTCTTCGCTCTTCTCTATAATCCTGCGACCTACCGTTACTGCGGGCCTCTAGCGATGAGTAAAATCACGTTATGCCAAGAGTTTTCCAACACTCGAAGGGGTGATGAATGGTAACTCTTAGACAGTGGGAATACGCGAGTATTCCTTAAGTGTAAATTTTTTAAATAGGTAATTATTAGCATGAAAACTTTCGTTGCTAAACCAGAAACTGTAAAACGCGACTGGTATGTTGTAGACGCTGAAGGCAAAACTCTTGGCCGTCTAGCAAGTGAAATCGCTTCTCGCCTACGCGGCAAGCACAAAGCAGAATACACTCCTCATGTAGACACTGGTGATTACATCATCGTTGTTAACGCTGAGAAAGTTGCTGTAACTGGTAACAAAGCTAAGGGTAAGGTTTACTACCGTCACTCAGAGTTCCCAGGTGGTCTTAAAACTATCACTTTTGAAAAGCTAATTGCTAAGAAACCAGAAATGGTTCTAGAACTAGCAGTTAAAGGTATGCTTCCACGTGGTCCTCTAGGCCGCGCGATGTACCGTAAGCTTAAAGTGTACGCTGGTACTGAGCACAACCATGTTGCTCAACAGCCACAAGTACTAGACATCTAAGGGGATTATGAAAATGGCAGAGAATCAATACTACGGCACTGGTCGTCGCAAAAGCTCAGCAGCTCGTGTTTTCATCAAACCAGGCTCTGGTGAGATCGTAATCAACAAGCGTAGCCTTGATGTTTACTTCGGTCGTCCAACTTCTCGTATGGTTGTTAAGCAACCTCTTGAGCTAGTTGAACTAACTGAGAAACTTGACCTTTACATCACTGTTTCTGGTGGTGGTATTTCTGGTCAAGCTGGCGCAATCCGCCACGGTATCACTCGCGCTCTTATGGAGTACGATGAAACTCTACGTCCTGCTCTACGTGCAGCTGGCTACGTTACTCGTGACGCTCGTTGCGTTGAACGTAAGAAAGTTGGTCTACGTAAAGCACGTCGTAAACCTCAATTCTCTAAGCGTTAATTTTTCTTTACGAAAAAGTACACGCCCCCAGTTTTACGACTGGAATTGTGGTTCAAAGCTCGGCTATATGCCGGGCTTTTTGTTTTTATACCCCCTCTAAACGCTTTCCCTTCCTCGTTTTATTTCCAAATTCTTATATTTTGAAAGCTTTTGTAACCCAATGTGCGCTTTGCCTCATGATTGTTACAAAAAGGTAGCTTTATCTTGTCAAAAAGTAGGGTTTTATTTATCATTTGCCGTCAATAAATAGAACTAAATACATATTTTGTTAGCCATGCTCTTTAATCGGAATTATTTCAATCCACAAGGAGCAAATGGGAGAATGTTTGGATGAGCAACGCGCCTTTAAATAACGGTCGCAGGCGTTTCTTAACCGCAACAACAGCCGTTGTTGGTGGTTTAGGAGCAGCTGCTGTAGCCGTGCCTTTTATTAAATCATGGAATCCGAGTGCCAAGGCGAAAGCTGCGGGCGCGCCGGTGGAAGTGGAAGTCAGTAAGTTAGAACCGGGACAAATGGTTCGTGTCGAGTGGCAAGGTAAACCTGTATGGGTTGTACGCCGTGCTGAGTCGGTACTAGAAAACCTAAAATCGATCGGTGGTCAACTTCGTGACCCTCAATCTGAAGCTGAACAACAACCAGAATACGCACAGAACGAGTTCCGTTCAATTAAGCCGGAATTCTTCGTTGCTGTTGGTTTCTGTACGCACTTAGGTTGTTCTCCAACTTACCTGCCGGATTCTTTTGCAGAACAAGTTCAGGGTGTTAAGTCTGGTTTCTTCTGTCCTTGTCATGGTTCAAAGTTTGATATGGCAGGTCGAGTATTCCAAGGCGTACCAGCTCCATTGAATCTTGTTGTACCAAAGCATATGTATTTGAGTGACACTAAGATCATGATCGGTGTGGACGAGGGAGACGCGTAATGCAAGGATTGCTTGATTGGGTAGAGAAACGTCTACCCGCGATGAATGCGTATAAAAAGCATTTATCTGAATACCCAATGCCTAAGAACTTTAACTTTTGGTACCTTTTCGGTTCTTTGGCAATGTTGGTATTGGTTAACCAAATCCTTACGGGTATTTGGCTAACAATGAACTACGTACCGTCAGGTGAGGGTGCATTTGCTTCTGTTGAATACATCATGCGTGATGTGGAATACGGTTGGCTACTACGTTACATGCACTCAACAGGTGCTTCGGCATTCTTCGTTGTTATCTACCTGCACATGTTCCGTGGCCTAATCTATGGTTCTTACCAAAAGCCTCGTGAGCTACTTTGGATCTTCGGTATGTTGATCTTCTTAGTGCTTATGGCTGAGGCTTTCATGGGTTACCTACTACCATGGGGTCAAATGTCTTACTGGGGTGCTCAGGTAATCATTTCTCTGTTTGGTGCGATCCCTGTTATCGGTGATGACCTAACGCTTTGGATCCGTGGTGACTACATCATCTCTGGTGCAACGCTGAACCGTTTCTTCGCACTGCACGTTATCGCTCTACCAATTGTACTTCTGCTGCTTATCGTACTTCACGTACTAGCACTGCACGAAGTGGGTTCGAACAACCCAGACGGTATTGAGACGAAACTTCCTAAAGGCACAATGGGCGACGACTACAAAACGCAGTTCCCATTCCACAAGGATTACACTAAGAAATACGACATCATTGACTCTATTCCTTTCCACCCATACGGGACCGTGAAAGATATGGTTGGTGTGGCCGGTTTCCTATTCTTCTTCTGTTATGTGCTGTTCTTTAACCCAGAGATGGGTGGATTCTTCCTTGAGCCGCCAAACTTTGAAGCTGCTAACCCACTGAAAACACCAGAGCACATCGCTCCGGTATGGTACTTCACGCCGTTTTACGCAATTCTGCGTGCTGTTCCTGATAAGTTGCTAGGTGTTGTAGCAATGGGCGCATCTATTGTTGTGCTATTCCTACTACCATGGTTCGACCGTTGTAAAGTGCGTTCTTACCGTTACCGTAGCAAACTGCATTTGATTAACATCATCCAATTCACAATAAGCTTTATTGCGCTTGGTGTACTTGGTGCGCTTCCAGCAACGCCAACATACACGCTACTGGCTCAAATCTTTAGCTTAGGTTACTTCATGTTCTTCGTTCTACTGTGGTTCTACAGTAAAAATGAAGCGACGAAACCATTACCAGAAAGGGTGACATTCAAATGAAAAAGTGGATTGTAATTTTATTTGCTATGTTGCCGTCACTGGTGATGGCAGCGGGTGCAAACGTACCATTAGACAAAGCGAACAATGATTTAACAGACAAAGCTTCATTGCAAAATGGCGCTAAGATGTTCATGAACTACTGTTTCGCTTGTCACTCAACGCAGTACCAGCGCTATGAACGTGTTGCGAATGATTTAGAGATCCCCGTTGATCTTATGAAGGAAAATCTGATTTTCGACCCTGAAGCGAAAATCGGTGACTTGATGGTTAATGCTATGCCTTCTGATCAAGCGGCAAGTTGGTTTGGTGCTCCGCCACCAGACCTAACATTGGTTGCTCGTGTTCGTGGCGCAGACTGGCTGTACACTTACCTTCGTACTTTCTATGAAGATCCGTCTCGTCCATTTGGCGTGAACAACATTGTTTTCCCAAGCGTTGGTATGCCGCACGTTCTTGAAGAACTGCAAGGTATCCCAACACCAATCTACGATACTCATATGGTAGATGGCGAGGAAGTGACGGTTGTTGTTGGCACTGAGACTGACGGCTCTGGCGAATTAAGTGCTGGTGAATACGACGAAGCAGTTCGTGACCTTGTTAACTTTTTGGTTTACTCGGGCGACCCAGTTCAACTTGAGCGTCACGCTATGGGTTGGTGGGTAATGGCCTTCTTAGTAATCTTCACTATCATCGTGATTTTGCTGAAGAAAGAGTATTGGCGTGATGTGCACTAATTGTGCTATAATACCGTGCTAATTCCCAAATTATGTTAATGTTCAATGGAGGCTTTAGGCCTCCATTGTTTTTATTTAAAGTGTACTGGAGGGCTCCATGGCTGTAGCTGCCAATAAACGTTCTGTAATGACTCTTTTCTCAAGTGCTTCTGATATGTATAGCCATCAGGTGCGCATCGTTCTTGCTGAAAAAGGCGTAAGTGTTGAAGTTGAGTTGGTTGATGAAAAAAATCTACCAGCAGAGCTTGTTGAACTGAACCCGTACAAATCAGTACCTACTCTTGTTGATCGTGAGCTTGCTCTATATGACTCGAAGATCATCATGGAATACCTAGATGAGCGTTTCCCTCATCCACCGTTGATGCCTGTATACCCGGTTGCTCGTGGTAACAGCCGTCTAATGATGTACCGCATTGAGCGTAACTGGTATTCAGTTGCAGAGAAGATCGTTAAAGGCAACGCTGAAGAATCTGAAGCAGCTCGCGTTAAACTGCGCAACGACCTACTGACTCTTGCTCCTATCTTCGCTGAGTATGAATACTTCATGAGCGAAGAGTTTAGCCTAATTGATTGTTACCTAGCTCCGCTACTATGGCGTTTACCTGAGCTTGGTATCGAACTGATTGGTCCTGGTTCTAAAGAGCTTAAGATTTACATGAACCGCGTATTCGAACGTGATTCATTCCTAGCTTCTCTAACTGAAGCTGAGCGTGAGATGCGACTCGTTCGCTAAGCGTTTATGGATATTTCTAATATGACTCCACGCCGACCATACATGCTTCGTGCATTTTATGAATGGCTGGTTGATAACGAACTAACTCCACACCTTGTTGTTGAAGCAACATTACCGGGTGTGCGAGTTCCAGAAGAGTTTGTTCAAGATGGTCAGATCATTCTGAACATCGCGCCTCGTGCGGTTGGACAACTTGAACTGGGTAACGAAGCTGTGACGTTTAGTGCTCGCTTTAGTGGTCGTCCACACTCTGTGATCGTTCCGCTTTACGCAGTACAAGCGATTTATGCTCGTGAAAATGGTGCTGGTACCATGTTTGAACCTGAAGAGGCTTACATGGAAGCGTTTGAAGAAGGGATTGAAGAAAGTCCTTTTGAAGAACCAGAAAAAGGCCCATCTTTGAGCGTTGCAACGGCAGACGTAGATGCCGAAGAGCCTGACTCAGATCCTGAGCCACCTCGTCCAGCGAAAGGTCGTCCAAGCCTTCGTGTTATCAAATAACGTTAGTTAAATAACGAACCAAATAAAAAAGCAGCGACTCGTCGCTGCTTTTTCTTTTCTGCTATATAGCATTCAATTGACTGGCTTAAGGCTAGTTAACAGCCGTCTCTTCTTCACCATATTCAAACGCTCGAATGACCTGTTTTACGCCAGAGATGTTACGAGCAACTTCTGTTGCGATATCGGCATGCTCTCGAGTCACGAGTCCAAGCAGGAATACTTCTGAATCCTCAGTAATCACTTTTACTTTGATGCCGTTAAGCTCAGCATTCGCAAGCAGAGCTGATTTCACTTTAGTGGTAATCCAGCTGTCTTTACTAATAGCACTTACAGACAAAGGTTCTTTCACTCGAACCTGATTGTGGATGCTCTCAACGCCAGCCACTTCTTTGGCTTGGTTTTCAAAAGCGCGACGTTCTGAATCTGTGGTTGCTTGTCCCATCAATACCACCGAACCTCGGTACGAGCTTGCGGTGACACGTACGTTGCCACGGAATGGTTGTTTATTGGTAATCGCTGCGACTTCAAATTCGATGTTGTTGTCGTTCCAAATCTCTTTGGTTGTTCGCGTATCCGTGACTAGGTTTGCAGTGGTTGCAGCACCAGCAATGAAAATGCCAGCACAACCAGACAGAGACAGTGTAAGTAGCGAAACACTAATCAGCTTAAACAGCCTCATAGAGGTTAATGATTTCATTGTGATGCTCCGTATATCACTCTTCGTGAGCAGGGAAGAGTACTTGATCGATTAGGTCACATAGGCAGTGTAGTGTCACCATGTGTACTTCATGAATGCGCGCTGTACGGTGTGAAGGGATACGAATCTCTACATCGTGTTCACCAAGCAAACCTGCCATCTCACCACCATCTTTACCGGTAAAGGCGATAATTGTCATGTCGCGAGTTACCGCCGCTTCCATTGCCTTGATGATGTTCTTGCTGTTACCACTAGTCGAGATAGCCAACAGGATATCGCCAGTTTGACCAAACGCACGTACCTGCTTAGAGAAGATCTCTTCATAGTGGTAGTCGTTAGCCACAGCCGTTAGCGTGGTGTTATCTGCTGTGAGTGCCATCGCTGGAAGGCTAGGGCGCTCTGTTTCAAATCGGTTGAGTAGGCACGATACAAATTGCTGAGCATTCGACGCCGAACCACCATTACCACAACAAAGAATTTTGTTTCCGTTAAGCAAGGTCGCAACCATTGCTTGAGCGGCATGCGTGATTGCGTCAGGCAGAGCTTCTGCAGCCGCAATTTGGATTTGAATACTTTCTGTGAAACTTTCTTTAATGCTGTCTAGCATGTTTATCCTTGGGTAATCGCGTTTTGAATCCAGTCGATAGTGTCATTCGGCCCTTCAATGGCAACAATATCAAACCTGAAATCTGTAGAGTGCACCGACAAGCCTTGCTGCATAAGCCAAACATTGGCTGTTTTGAGCAGTTTCTGTGACTTCTTGGCAGTCACCATTTCAGCGGCATGTCCGTAGCGGGTTTGCTTGCGGTATTTTACCTCAGCAAACACAACCGTATTGTTATGGCGCATTATAAGATCAATCTCGCCACATTTTGCTATGAAGTTTTCTTCTATTAACGATAAACCGTGGTTAATCAGATAAGATTTTGCCACGGCCTCGTATTTATCACCCACTTGTTTGTGGGTGATGGTTGGTTTGGATAGGAACTTTCGGCTAAAAAGCCCCATGCTCTGCCCAGCTGATTTCACGTTGAACCACACAGTTGTTATCGATGGTTAGCACACCCGTTTCACCTGGAATGCTGTAACCTTGCACGGCTTTCATCTGTGGCAGTGCATCCATTAGATAGTATGCATCCATTCCTAGTGCTTGCAGACGCTTTTGGCCGTTTGAGTGCGCAGGCCATAGGTCGTTGAGCTCTTTATTAAGCTCGTTTTTATTCTCAACTAATAGTGGGATATCGCTGTAGAACACACCGGTTAGGTCTTCATACTGCTTATCACCGCTGTTGCTGCGTGAGTTTGAGAACAGAGCGGGTTGGCTCGCATCTGGGTTAATTGCAACTTCAATGAAGGGTTTGATTAGTGTTAGCTCTGAGTTCTTAGCCACAATGTAGACAGAATCGATATCACGACGGCTGCGTGGCTCGGTTTCTAGGTCTAGGTTCAGTAATCCGTCCATTTGAGCGATACGCTGTTGGCTCTCTTGCAAGCCGAATACCTGATTCACATTACGTTGCAGTTGGCGTTTGTCAGAGAACAAGCTGATAGCAACATCGTTGCTGCTGTATTTTTTCCACTCTTCTTTAAACGCTTGCTCAACTCGCTCACCTAAACGTCCTCTTGGCGCAAGGATAAGCGGGTACTTGTAGCCTTGAGCAAATAGGTGTTTCGCTGCCTGAGCAACTTCTTGTTCAGGCGATAGAGCGAGATAGCAAATATTGGTATCAGGTTCTAGTTGCGTTGGAATGTTCAGAGCTAAAGCTGGAATCGAATCCTCGTGGTTTTTCTGCGCTTGCTGAAGCTTAGTAATGTTGCTCTTGATCAGCGGACCCACAATGAAATCAACGTTGTTCTCTTCCAGTGTCGCTTTAATCTCAGCAGCACTTTGCACGTTGGTATCCATTACTGTCAGCGTTGCATCTTCTTCGCGTTCTTTGTCGTTCATCATCGCAAAGATGAAGCCATCACGTACCAGTTGTGCTTGCTTACCGTATTTACCCGTTAGCGGCAGTAATAGTGCAGTGCTGGTTGGCTTGCTGATCTCTAGCGCCAAGATGTCAGTGATCGCCTGAGGTGTATATGTTGCTGCTGGGTGCTGAGAATTCTCTGCTAGCCAATCAGACAGGGTTTCCTGCAGGTTTGGAAGGTTTGAATTCAGCGTCTTCATGTAAATCGCCAGCTGTAACCAACCTGCAAGAACGTCTTCTGTAGGCGACGTCTTAAGCTCTAGAATCTCATATTGAGAGTAGCTATTTAGGTTCTGCCAAATACGGTCAGCAGCTTGTTGTTGGAGCTCGTCGTCAGCGTCTAGATATTCTGAATAAAGAACTAACTCACGGCTTGCTTCAAAATACTCGCTTTGCATTTCAGAAATGTTCGCGCGTAGCTCGTGATAATCTTTCCACTGCTCGTTCGGAAGTTTCCACCAAGGCTGGAAGTTCAGTTGGCTATAAGCTTGTTCAGGCTGCGAGTTATTCACCAACAGTTGAGCGCGAGCTAATTGCCATTCCGCTTGTTGCGTTTCGCTCAGCTCTTGTTTTGCTAAGCGTTTAATAAGCAGAGTTGCTTGATCGGTTTTTCCAGCTTGCACAGAAGCCTTAAGCGCCATGATTAACCAGTCGTTTTGTAGACTTCCTTTGCTACTATCCGCTTGCATCATGTAACTTTCAGTTGATTGCGCTGGATCTAGTGTAATATCAACGCTCGTTGGTGCTTGAGGACCTGAAGAACAAGCCGCCAATGTAATTGCTAATGCAATTGGAGTTAGTAAGCGTGGTACACTGAGTCTCTTATGGTTCATCGTTGCCATGAGTTCTTTAAATTCCGTATAAATTTGTATCTATATTAATCGTTGAAGTGATGGTAAACAAATGACAGATAACAAAACCTTGCTCACAGAGAGCCCAACTCTCTACATTGTGCCAACCCCAATCGGAAATTTGGGAGATATCACTCAAAGAGCAATTGAAATTTTATCAAGTGTCGATGTTATTGCAGCCGAAGACACACGCCACACGGGTAAGCTGCTTGCTCACTTCAATATATCAACCAGAACGTTCGCTTTACATGATCATAATGAACAAACTAAAGCGCAAGTTCTAGTCGAAAGGTTATTAGAAGGTCAGTCTATCGCATTAGTCTCTGATGCGGGTACTCCTTTAATTAGTGACCCAGGTTACCATCTTGTCTCACAATGTCGTCAAGCGGGTGTGAGAGTTGTGCCACTTCCTGGTGCTTGTGCTGTGATTACCGCGTTGAGTGCTTCTGGTTTACCGTCAGATCGTTTCAGTTTTGAGGGCTTCTTGCCACCAAAGAGCAAAGGTCGTAAAGACAAGTTCTTAGAGATCGCAAAGGCAGAGCGCACATGCATCTTCTATGAATCACCACACCGTATTTCAGATTCTCTACAAGATATGCTCGAGATTCTTGGCCCTGACCGTGAGGTTGTATTGGCGCGTGAGCTAACCAAAACCTTCGAAACCATCCAAGGGCTGCCACTTGGTGAACTTATTGAGTGGATTGAAGAAGACGCGAACCGTAAACGCGGTGAGATGGTGTTACTGATTCACGGCCACCGTGAAGAAGCGAGCACAGAACTGCCAGACGAAGCGACTCGCACACTAGGCATTCTAACCAAAGAGCTGCCTCTTAAAAAAGCGGCGGCGATGACGGCAGAAATCTACAATCTGAAAAAGAACGCGTTGTACAAGTGGGGCCTTGAGCACCTAGATGGTTAACGCTGAATAGATAAATAGCTGCTCAGTGTATAAGTCGCTAGAGTGCTATTTTAAAGCTTGTGAGGAATGAAGGTCGTCCCTTCATTCCTCTTTTTTTGTCTGGATTGTGTGAAATTCATGCGTTTACTTAGCGGTTTGCAGCATATTTGTGATCTCGCTAGACACTGCACTCTAATCTCTATACAATCCGCCCTCGGAGTTGAACGGGTAATCGCTGCTTTGCTGATGTCCTTCGGGAGACTGACGTTGAGGTCCTTCGGGAAACTGACGTTGAAGTCCTTCGGGAGACTGGCAGAGGGGAGGAACGTCCGGGCTCCATAGAGCAGGGTGCCAGATAACGTCTGGGGGGCGCGAGCCCACGACAAGTGCAGCAGAGAGAAGACCGCCGATGGCCTCATTTCTTCGGAAGGGGCACAGGTAAGGCTGAAAGGGTGCGGTAAGAGCGCACCGTGCGACTGGCAACAGTTCGTAGCAAGGTAAACTCCACCCGGAGCAAGATCAAATAGGCCCTCACATTGCGTTGCTCGCGTATGGGGGCGGGTAGATTGCTTGAGCCTGTGAGCGATTGCAGGCCTAGACGAATGGTTACCGCCGCGCAAGCGGAACAGAACCCGGCGTATGTGTCAACTCCACCTATATAAAAAACCCATCATTACTTAACGGTAGTGATGGGTTTTTTGCTTTATATTGACGTAAATTATTTAGATTTCCTTAGAATCCTTCATCCTGATATGAGCTTGGGTCAAAAATTCCCAAAGCCTATACACAATATGGTGGAGATACGGCGTGAAATCAGTACACTAAAACGTTAATAGAACAAATTATTGCCGAACTAATGGCTCAATCCACTCACTGAGAAGACTATGACAGAAGCATTCAAACATATTTCAGTATTGCTTAACGAATCTATTGACGGACTTGCGATCAAACCTGACGGTACCTACATCGATGGTACTTTTGGCCGTGGTGGTCACAGCCGTACAATCCTGTCTAAACTGGGCGAGAATGGACGACTCTTTAGTATTGACCGCGATCCACAAGCGATTGCAGAAGCGCAAAAGATTGATGACCCTCGTTTTACGATTATTCACGGCCCGTTCTCAGGTATGGCTGAATATGCGGAGCGTTATGACTTAGTCGGTCAAGTGGATGGTGTGTTACTGGATCTAGGTGTTTCTTCACCACAGCTAGATGACGCTGAGCGTGGCTTTAGCTTCATGAAAGACGGTCCGCTTGATATGCGTATGGACCCAACAACCGGTATTCCTGTCTCTCAGTGGTTAGTTGAAGCCGATCTTGATGACATCACATGGGTTATCCGTGAGTTCGGTGAAGACAAACACGCTCGTCGTATCGCGAAAGGCATCATTGCTTATCAAGAGAATGAAGAGAACGAACCACTAACGCGCACTGGTCAGTTGGCTAAGCTTATCTCGGATGTAGCTCCAAAAAGCTTCAAAGAGAAAAAGCACCCAGCAACACGTGCTTTCCAAGCCTTCCGTATCTACATCAACAGTGAACTTGAAGAGATCGATACAGCCCTGAAAGGCGCAGCAAGCATTCTTGCTCCTCAAGGCCGTTTGTCTGTTATTAGCTTTCACTCTCTTGAAGACCGCATGGTGAAGCGCTTTATCCGTAAAGAGAGCCAAGGTCCGCAAGTACCACATGGCCTGCCACTAACAGAAGAGCAGATCAAAGCGCTAGGCAGTGCTGATCTTAAGCCTGTTGGTAAAGCGATCAAGCCTTCTAAAGATGAAGTGGATGAGAATACTCGTTCGCGTAGCTCAGTATTACGAATCGCAGAAAAGCTATAGTCAATGAAGACCTCCAAACCTAACTTAGCCAAGATAATATTTTTTGATTTGATCTCCGTGGGTAAAGTCCCATTGGTGCTGCTTATCTGTATCTTCGCGAGTGCGATGGGGGTCGTTCTTACGACACATATGTCACGTCAGGCGATTACGCAAAAAGACATGGCATTAGTCGAACGAGAGCAGCTAGATGATGAGTGGCGAAATTTAATGCTTGAAGAGACAGCTTTGGCTGAACACAGTCGCGTTCAAGCATCGGCAAAACGAGAGTTAGACATGAAACGTCCAGACTCTGATAAAGAAGTTGTGATCACACTGAAATGACCGGTAAAAAGGAAAAATCACCCGCGAAAACCGTTAATAAATCAACGAAAAAGCGTGTGAAGAGCGAAAAGGATTCGGATCCAGTTCTGATAAAATGGCGTTTTAACGTCGTTATTGCTTTCGTGTTTCTTGCCTTTGCTGCACTTGTTGGTCGTGTGGCTTATATACAAATCATTGAACCAGATAACTTAATTCGTCAGGGCGACCTTCGTTCGGTGCGTGTTAAGGCTATTCCTTCTGCTCGTGGCATTATTTCTGATCGCAATGGTGAGCCACTTGCTGTCAGTGTTCCTGTTGAAGCGGTATGGGCTGACCCGAAAACCATTTTCGATAAAAATGGTATGGCTCAAATTGATCGTTGGTATGCGTTAGCTGATGTACTTGGCCTAGAACGACAACCGATGATCGATAAGATCTCTAGTAACAAATCCCGCCGATTTATTTATCTTCAGAGACAAGTTAGCCCTGCGATGGCTAAATATATCCGCGATCTTAAACTCGTGGGTGTGGGGCTTAAAGCTGAATCTCGTCGTTACTACCCTGCAGGTGAAATCAGTGCTCATCTTATTGGTGTAACCGGTATCGATGGTCATGGTCTTGAAGGTGTAGAACGCAGTTATGATCAGTGGCTCACTGGTGAAGCGGGTAAACGTACCATTCGTAAAGATCGCTATGGACGCGTTGTCGAAAATATTGCCTTAGAAGAGCGTGAAGAAGGCAAGCCATTAGAATTAACCATCGACCAACGATTACAGGCCATTGCTTATCGAGCGATCAAGCAAGCGGTGGCCGATCATAAGGCGACTTCAGGCTCTGCGGTACTGCTCGATGTAAAAACAGGTGCCGTGTTAGCCATGGTCAACGCGCCATCTTACAACCCGAATAACCGTGCTGACCTACAAAGCTTTAAGATGCGAAACCGCGTATTAACCGACGCCATGGAACCTGGCTCTACCGTGAAACCTTTTGTGGTTTTAGCGGCGCTAGAGAACGGCACCGCAGACCCAGATGTCGTTATTGATACTGGCAACGGTATTATGCAGATCGGTGGTAGTCGTGTGCGAGATTCGTCTAAAGTGGGTAAGGCTGACTTAGCGTTGATCCTCAAAAAGTCGAGTAACATAGGTGTTGCGAAATTAGCGCTTAATATGCCACTCGAAGCCTTGCTTGGTATGTACAGCTCGGTTGGTCTAGGTGAGATGTCTGGGCTGAATTTGGTTGGTGAAACGAGCGGTATTTTCCCGAATCGCCGTCGCTGGTCAAAGTTTGAGATTGCGACCTTAGCGTTTGGTTATGGTTTGTCTGTTACACCGATGCAGTTAGCACATGCTTATGCGACGCTAGCCAACAAAGGCTTATATGAGCCAATTCATATTATTAAGAGCAACGACCAAGATTTTTCTAAGCAGATTATCAAGCGAGAAAACGCTGAACTGGTTTTGAACATGCTCGAAGGGGTGACTCAAAAAGGTGGAACGGCGACAAGAGCCGCCGTTCCGGGTTACCGCGTTGCAGCCAAAACGGGTACATCTCGTAAGGCAGAGGCTGGCGGATACAGTGATGAATACATTGCGATCACTGCAGGCTTTGCTCCAGTCAGTGACCCAAGAGTTGCGTTGGTTGTTGTAGTCAATGAGCCTCAAGGTGACCTTTACTATGGTGGCTCAGTCGCAGCCCCTGTATTTTCTGAGATCATGAAGGGTGCACTACAAATCATGAATGTCCCGGCTGATGAAAATAAGTTTCAAGAATAGAGTTAATCAGGATTCAATATGAGTAATAGCCTCACGCTGTCATCTTTACTTTCCCCTTGGGGTGACTTTAGTTCACCTGAGCTGGATGCGATTGCCGTTGAACAGTTGGAGTTGGATAGTCGTGCCATCAAAGACGGCGATATTTTTGTTGCTGTAGTTGGGCATGCTGTTGATGGCCGTCGTTTCATTGACAAAGCGGTCTCACAGGGAGCCAATGCCGTTATCGCACAAGCTGATGCTGAAAAGGCCCATGGTCTGATTGAGTGGTTGGATGCTGTTCCGGTTGTTTACATTAAAGACCTTAACTTGGTGTTATCTGAGTTGGCCGGTCGTGTTTACTCGTCTCAGGCGACTAAGCTGATTGGTGTTACCGGCACCAATGGCAAAACCACCATCACCCAATTGATAGTTCAATGGCTTGATCTTGTTGGTCAACGCTCTGCGGTAATGGGCACCACGGGTAATGGCTTTTTAGATAGTCTAAAAACCGCGGCGAATACCACCGGCAGTGCGATTGAAATACAACGCACACTGAGTGAGTTAGCGGAAGAAAACGCGGCTTACACAGCTATGGAAATATCTTCTCATGGTTTGGTGCAAGGTCGCGTTAAATCCTTGGACTTCGAAGTTGGTGTATTCACTAATTTGAGCCGTGATCATCTTGATTACCATGGCACGATGGAAGAGTACGCTTTAGCTAAGAAGAGCCTGTTTACTGAGCATAAATGCAAGCACGCTGTGATAAATGTGGATGACGAAGTGGGTAAGGCTTGGATGACAGATTTATCCAAGGCCATTGCTGTTTCACTATCACCGCTAACGGGTTATCAACAATCGGTATGGGCGTCTGATGTCGCTTATGCAGAAACTGGTATTCAGATGTCTTTCGGTGGTAACTGGGGACAAGGCGATCTTTCGGTTCCTTTAATTGGTCAGTTTAACGCATCAAATGTATTGGTTGCTTTCGCGACTCTGCTTTCATTGGGCATCGATAAGCAAATATTAGTCGATACTGCACCTCAGCTTCAGCCTGTTATTGGTCGTATGGAACTGTTCCAAGTGCCGAGCAAAGCTAAAGTAGTTGTTGATTACGCTCATACACCAGACGCGTTAGAGAAAGCTCTGGCAGCATTGCGCGTGCACTGCTCGGGAAAATTGTGGGCTATCTTTGGTTGCGGTGGAGATCGTGACACAGGGAAACGCCCGATGATGGCAGCGACCGCAGAGCAGTTTGCCGATAAAATTATTATTTCAGATGACAACCCTCGCAGCGAAGATCCGGTTTTGATTGTCAAAGACATGCTTGCTGGTTTAAGTGAGCCGGAATCGGCGTTCGTCGAGCACGATCGCTACCAAGCGGTTAAGTTTGCACTTGAGCAGGCAGACAGCAATGACATTATTCTTTTGGCTGGTAAAGGCCATGAGGATTACCAAGTATTGAAAGACAATACGGTACATTACTCAGACCGAGAGTCTACGCTTCAACTTTTAGGTATTTCATCATGATTGATGTATCACTCGAACAAATTTGTTCAGCAGTCAGCGGCGAGTTGATTGAGGCTGTCAACTCCAGTCATAACGTAATTAATGCCGTTTCTACGGATACTCGCACCGTTGAAGAGGGCGCATTGTTTGTTGCTCTCGTCGGAGAACGTTTTGATGCGCATGACTTTTGTCATCAAGCCGTTGAGGCGAATGCGAGTGCGTTGTTAGTCGAACGAAAACTTGACTTAAATATTACTCAAGTTGTTGTTGAAGACACTAAACTTGCTTTAGGTCAGTTAAGTGCTTGGATCCATAAACAATGTGATGTGCCAACCATGGCGATTACTGGCAGTTGTGGCAAGACGACCGTCAAAGAGATGGTGGCGAGCATTCTGCAACAACGTGGCAAGGTGCTGTTTACGGCAGGTAACTTCAATAATGATATTGGTGTGCCTTTGACTTTGCTACGTAGTGAACCAAGCGATGACTATGCGGTGATCGAATTAGGCGCTAACCATATCGGTGAAATCGCCTACACCACTCAGTTTGTGAAACCACAGGTTGCCTTGGTAAATAATGTGGCAGCGGCGCACCTAGAAGGATTTGGCTCAATTGATGGTGTGAAGCAAGCAAAAGGTGAAATTTTTCAGGGGCTTGCAGCTGGTGACACTGCTATTGTTAGTTTAGAGAGTAACGGTGGCGAATTTTGGGGTGAAGTTCTCGCAGATAAAGCGGTTCTGACCTTTTCAGAAAGTGATGATACAGCGGATTACTTTGCCAAAAATATTCGTATCAACGAGCAAGGTGAAGCGTGCTTTGATATGCAGACACCAAAAGGTTCTGTGCCCGTTGAACTTGGCATTATCGGCCAGCATAACGTAGCGAATGCCTTAGCAGCAGCAGCGTTGAGCATTCAGTTTGGCGCAACGCTCGATGAAATAAAAAATGGTTTAGCGAATCTTATCTCAGTCAAAGGACGAGTTGAGGTTCAACAATTAAGTCAGAATATCAAGCTGATAGATGACAGTTATAACGCCAGCGTGCCTGCAATGAAGGCGGCAGCTAAATTGCTATCGAGCTTCAAAGGTCAACGTTGGTTGATTTTAGGCAATATGGCTGAGTTAGGCGATGAAAGCCTTGCACTTCACCGTCAAGTCGGTGAATATGCTGCCCCATTCGCTTTTGAGCATGTACTCACTTACGGTGATGATACCAAGGTGATTAGTGAAGTGTGTAACGGCACTCACTTTGCAACGCATGAAGCGATGATCGCGCACATAGAGCAGCACTTGAGCTTGCCAGAAAACGCGCCACATACCTTGTTGGTAAAAGGCGCCAATAGTGCAGGAATGAGTAAAATAGCCGCTGCTTTAAAGGAGAACTTTTCATGATAATTTGGCTTGCAGAGCTACTACAGCCACACTTTTCTTTTTTCCGTTTGTTCGAATACTTATCGTTTCGTGCAATCGCGAGCATTTTGACGGCTTTATGTCTGTCGCTGTGGATAGGACCTCGTTTAATTGAGCGTCTGCAAATGCTGCAAATTGGCCAAGTTGTTCGTAATGACGGCCCAGAATCTCACTTCAGTAAGCGTGGTACACCAACCATGGGTGGTGTGATGATCCTTGCTGCGATCATCATTACGGTCTTACTTTGGGCTGACTTATCAAACCCTTACGTTTGGGCCGTACTTGTCGTGCTAGGCGGTTACGGTGCAGTTGGTTTTGTTGATGATTATCGTAAAGTCGTTCGTAAGAACACTGATGGCTTGATTGCGCGTTGGAAGTACTTCTGGCAATCGGCTATTGCATTGGTTGTGGCGTTTGCTCTGTATGCTCATGGGCAAGACACTGCTGCGACACAATTAGTGGTGCCTTTCTTTAAAGATGTGATGCCACAACTTGGCCTGCTGTACATCGTGCTGACTTACTTTGTTATTGTGGGTACTAGTAACGCGGTAAACCTAACTGATGGCCTAGATGGCTTGGCGATTATGCCAACGGTTATGGTTGCTGCGGGTTTTGCTGTTATCGCTTGGGCGACAGGTAACGTTAACTTTGCAGCATACCTACACATTCCATACATCCCATACACCTCTGAACTGGTGGTGGTATGTACTGCTATCGTTGGTGCAGGCCTTGGCTTCCTATGGTTTAACACTTACCCAGCACAAGTATTCATGGGCGATGTTGGCTCTCTAGCACTGGGTGGTGCGTTAGGTGTGATTGCGGTACTCGTTCGTCAAGAGTTGGTACTAGTGATCATGGGTGGTGTGTTTGTAATGGAGACTCTGTCAGTGATTCTGCAGGTGGGCTCTTACAAATTGCGTGGTCAGCGTATTTTCCGCATGGCACCGATTCACCACCACTATGAACTTAAAGGTTGGCCAGAGCCGCGTGTTATCGTGCGTTTTTGGATAATCTCAATGGTATTAGTACTGGTTGGCCTAGCGACACTGAAAGTTCGTTAATCCTATGTGAGCCTCAGATTAGAGGCTCTTTAAAACTATTAAGAGCATCTTGTTTAAATGGAACGTTGGCAAAATATTCAAAATGTAGTGGTTGTGGGGCTCGGTATTACCGGGCTCTCTGTCGTTAAACATCTCGTAAAATATCAGCCCCATACTTGCGTAAAGGTAATTGATACGCGAGAGCTACCACCAGGAAAGGAATCTTTGCCTGAGTCGGTTGAGCTGCATTCTGGAAGCTGGAATAGCCAATGGCTAGCTGAGGCTGATCTGGTGGTTGCTAACCCAGGCATTGCTTTAGCGACACCTGAAATTCAAGATGTGCTTCAAGCGGGTACGCCTGTCGTTGGCGACATCGAGCTGTTTGGTTGGGCTGTAGATAAGCCTGTTGTGGCGATTACTGGTTCAAACGGTAAGAGTACCGTGACTGATCTGACTGGTGTGCTTGCTAAGGCTGCTGGGCTTAATGTTGGCGTTGGCGGCAATATTGGCATTCCTGCCCTAGACCTTCTAGAACTTGATGCGGATTTATATGTCCTTGAACTTTCAAGTTTTCAGTTAGAAACTACATCGAATTTAAAACTTGCCGCTGCGGCATTCTTAAATCTGTCTGAAGATCATATGGATCGCTATCAAGGCATGGCTGATTACCGTGAGGCCAAGTTAAGAATCTTTAATAACGCGCAGTGTGCGACTGTTAATCGTGAAGACAAAGAGACTTACCCTGACCAGACAATGCCATTGTTGACTTTTGGCCTAGATAACCAAGAGTTTGGTGTATCAACGATTGATAGTACTGAGTGGTTGGTCGATCACGGTAAACCTGTCCTTGCTACCCAAGATTTAACATTGGTTGGACGTCACAATGTGGCGAATGCGTTAGTCTCACTTGCACTATTGAAGCAAGTTGGTATCGACTACAGCAAAAGTCTTGATGCTTTGAAGGCCTATAACGGTTTGACGCATCGTTGCCAAGTCGTGGCTGACAAGCGCGAAATCAAATGGGTTAATGACTCCAAAGCAACGAATGTAGCCAGCACATTGGCAGCCCTGTCTGGGTTGGAGTATCAAGGTACGTTATATCTTTTGGTTGGCGGCGTTGGTAAAGGTGCTGACTTTAGTGAGCTTGAACCAGTATTGGCGCAACTTGAGCGTGTTCAGCTGTGTTGTTTCGGTGAAGATGCAGATCAATTCATGCCTCTGCACCCATCGGCACAAAAGTTCGATACCATGCAGCAGATAATCGAATCTATCTCGCCACAGCTGGTGGCTGGAGATATGGTGATGCTGTCTCCGGCGTGCGCAAGCTTCGATCAATTTAATAATTTCATGGCAAGAGGTGATGCGTTCACTGAGCTTGCTCATGAGTATGCTTAACGTGTTGAAGGACTAACATTCAGTGCAAAGAGTCAAAGAGATTAATCAATCCATCTGGCAGTGGCTAAACCGTGCTACTCCCGAGGCGCTTTACGATCGTCAATTGGTGTGGATTGCTCTTGGGCTAATGCTGACAGGTTTGGTGATGGTGACGTCTGCTTCGTTCCCCATCAGTGCTCGTTTAACCGATCAGCCGTTTCACTTTATGTTCCGTCATGCCATCTTCCTTGTATTGGCGTTAGGTGTCTCTAGCGTCATATTGCAAATCCCGATGCAACGCTGGTTTCAATACAGTATGTATCTACTGGGCTTGTCCTTCTTCTTGCTGATTGTGGTATTAGCCGTCGGTAAGTCGGTTAACGGCGCATCGCGTTGGATCCCATTAGGGCTATTTAACTTACAACCCGCTGAAGTCGCCAAGTTATCGCTGTTTATCTTTATGGCGGGCTACTTGGTTCGGAAGCAAGATGAAGTGAGAAAAACCTTCTTCGGTGGTTTTGGTAAACCGATCATGGTATTCGGCGCTTTTGCCGTGCTGCTGCTAGGCCAGCCCGATTTAGGTACTGTGGTCGTAATGCTAGTGACCCTGTTCGGCATGCTATTCATTGCTGGTGCCAAGCTTTCACAGTTTATCGCCTTGATGGTGGCAGGTATTGCCGCGGTCGTCGGTTTGATTGTTATAGAACCTTATCGTGTTCGACGTGTTACCTCATTCTGGGAACCTTGGAACGACCCGTTCGGCAGTGGTTACCAGTTAACTCAGTCATTGATGGCGTTTGGCCGTGGTGATTGGATGGGGCAAGGGCTTGGTAACTCGATTCAAAAACTCGAATACTTACCAGAAGCGCATACCGATTTTGTATTTGCTGTGTTGGCTGAAGAGCTTGGCTTTGTCGGTGTTACCTTAGTATTAATGTTGATCTTCAGCTTGGTGTTAAAAGCCATTCTGATAGGTAAAAAAGCCTTTGAACACGATCAAGTGTTCAGCGGCTATCTGGCTTTTGGTATTGGTATTTGGTTTGCGTTTCAGACGCTTGTTAACGTAGGTGCTGCATCTGGCATCGTTCCGACCAAAGGTCTAACCCTACCGCTAATCAGTTATGGTGGTTCGAGTTTAATTGTTATGTCTGTGGCGGTATCAATGCTGCTGCGCATTGACCACGAATGCCGAATGCAACAAAAAGAACAAGCTGATAGTCAAAACGAATTAGTAGAATAAGAATCTAACGTGATGAAACAAAACAAAAAACTTTTAGTGATGGCTGGTGGTACTGGCGGTCACGTTTTCCCAGGGTTAGCAGTAGCGAAAAAGCTTCAGCAACAAGGTTGGGAAATTCGCTGGTTAGGCACAGCAGACAGAATGGAAGCGGATTTAGTGCCAAAGCATGGCATTGAAATCGACTTCATCAAAGTGAAAGGCCTGCGTGGTCAAGGCATTAGCAAGTTAATTAAAGCGCCGTTCCAGATTATTAATGCCATACTTCAAGCAAGACAACACATTAAAGCATGGCAGCCTGATGTGGTACTTGGCATGGGTGGTTACGTGAGTGGCCCGGGTGGTATCGCGGCATGGTTGTCTGGCATTCCAGTGGTTCTGCATGAACAAAATGCAGTGGCAGGTTTAACCAACCAATGGCTGTCTAAGATTGCTAAAAAGGTTTTCCAAGCTTTCCCTGGTGCTTTCCCTACCGCAGAAGTGGTGGGTAACCCAGTACGCGAAGATGTGGTTGCCTTAGCTGAACCCGAGCAACGCATGGCTGAGCGTGATGGTGACATCCGCATCTTGGTTATGGGCGGCAGTCAGGGCGCAAAAATCCTAAACGATACCTTGCCAGTGACGATGGCGCAGCTTGGTGAAGGCTTCACTGTGATGCACCAAGCGGGTAAGAACAATCAACAACAAGTTATTGAGCAATACAAATCACATTCTGTTGGTAATGTTCAAGTGACTGAATTTATTGATGATGTGGCGCAAGCTTATGAGTGGGCAGATCTATTAGTGTGTCGCTCAGGTGCATTAACCGTATCAGAAGTGTCTGCGGCAGGTGTCGGTTCTATCTTCGTTCCGTTTATGCACAAAGACAGACAACAAGCGTTGAATGCCGACCATTTAGTTGAATGTGGCGCAGCGTTAATGATTGAACAGCCTCAACTAACGGCTGATAAGCTAGCGAACACTATCACGCAGCTTGATAGAAATGAATTAAAAATGATGGCAACAAAAGCTCGTCAAGCCGCCAAGCTTGATGCTGATGTGACCGTCGCTGAAGCGATTAAAGCTTTAGCAAAATAATGAGATTGAATTGATGACGATTGAACATACCCAAGACTTAGCGCAAATCCGTGCAATGGTGCCAGAGATGCGCCGTGTTAAATCTATCCACTTCATTGGTATTGGTGGTGCCGGAATGAGCGGGATTGCTGAAGTCTTGCTAAATGAAGGCTACCAGATCACGGGTTCTGATATTGCTCAAAACCCAGTGACTGATCGTTTAGTTAGCAAGGGTGCGACCGTTTATATCGGTCACCAAGCGAGTAACGTTGCCGACGCAAGTGTGGTGGTTGTTTCAACCGCTATCAACGAAGAAAACCCAGAAATTATTGCAGCTCGTGAAGCGCGCACACCGATCGTTCGTCGTGCAGAAATGCTGGCTGAGCTGATGCGTTTTCGTCACGGTATTGCTGTGGCAGGTACGCACGGTAAAACAACCACGACTGCGCTAGTGACACAGATTTACTCGGAAGCCGGCCTAGATCCAACCTTCGTAAACGGTGGTTTGGTTAAAAGTGCTGGCACTAACGCACGTTTAGGTTCAAGCCGTATTCTTATCGCTGAAGCCGATGAGAGTGATGCTTCATTTTTACATCTGCAACCTATGGTTAGTATCGTAACTAACATTGAAGCGGATCATATGGATACCTACGGCGGCGATTTCGAAACGCTAAAGCAGACATTTATCGATTTCCTACACAACCTGCCGTTCTACGGCCAGGCTGTGATGTGTGTAGATGATCCTGTTGTACGTGAACTTATCCCTCAGGTGAGCCGCCAAGTGATTACTTACGGCTTCTCTGAAGACGCAGATATTCGTATTGAAAACTACGTACAAGAAGGTCAACAAGGCAAGTTTACGGTTGTACGTGAAGGTAAAGCTAACTTAGATATCACGTTGAACATTCCAGGTCGCCACAACGCATTGAATGCATCGGCTGCGATTGCTGTTGCAACAGAAGATGACATCAGCGATGAAGCGATTCTCAAAGCGATGGCGGGAACGGAAGGCACGGGTCGCCGTTTCGATCACCTAGGTGAGTATGAAACAGGTAAAGGCGTTGCAATGCTGGTCGATGATTACGGTCATCACCCAACCGAAGTTGATGTGACGATTCAAGCTGCTCGTAGTGGCTGGACTGATAAACGTCTTGTTATGATCTTCCAACCGCACCGTTATAGCCGTACTCGCGATCTGTATGATGATTTCGCGAACGTTCTTGAGCAGGCTGATGTCCTAATTCTGTTAGATGTTTATTCTGCAGGTGAGAAACCTATTGCAGGGGCTGACGGACGTTCATTAAGTCGAACTATTCGTGGGCGTGGTAAGATAGACCCAATCTTTGTTGCCGATATCAACGCACTGCCATCGGCTTTAGCCAACGTAATTCAAGGCGGTGACCTTGTTTTAACGCAGGGTGCAGGCGATGTTGGTCGAGTAGCGAAGCAGTTGGAATCGTTACAGTTAGACATTAATAAAATGCAGAACGCGTAACAGAATACTGTCTACAGACTGTGGTCAATCGCTCACTTCTTGCGATTGACCTAAAATTGACCAAAAATCTTATTATCAACGTTTGATAGTTTGATTTTGCTCAGTATAATTCATAGGTTAAAGTAAGTGCTTTTACCTCTATTACGAAGATAGGGAATAGAATTGCGAACCAACGACAGGGAATGCGGGCTTTGGTAGAAAGTACTTTTAGCGAAAACCGCCACCTATTCAGTTTACCGTCGCTCAAGAAACACGCCTTAGGCGGGTCTTTTTTTGTCATGGTATTGCTATTCATTGGGTTTCTTTTCTATACCACACTAACTTGGATGTGGGACGATCAGCGATTGCCTCTCTCCAAAATAGTACTTCAAGGCGACTTAACTTACGTAACTGCTGGTGATGTTCAACATGCCTTTGGCGAGCTAGAGCATATTGGAACGTTCATGTCGCAAGACATCGGTGTGTTGCAAGACAGTTTAGAAGCGTTACCTTGGGTTTCAGTGGTGTCCATTCGTAAGCAGTGGCCAGACACAATAAAAGTATTTTTGACTGAGTATCATGCAGCAGCAATCTGGAACGGTAACATGCTGTTAAATGATAATGGTCAGGTGTTTAATGGTGATATCGGTCTTTTGAAGGGCGATAGAGTCAAGCTTTACGGCCCAGACGGCACCAGCCAAAAAGTGATAGAAAAGTGGCGACAAATAACTCCTTTGATTAACAATCTAGGGTTAACCGTTACCTCGCTCGTTCTCAATGAGCGTCGCGCTTGGCAAATAATCCTAGATAACGGTATCCGTTTAGAACTAGGTAAAGATTCTTTAGATGAGCGTGTTGAACGCTTCATTTCGCTTTACAACGAACTTGGTAGTAAAGCGAATCAAGTGAGCTACATCGACCTCAGGTATGATACGGGAGCCGCTGTAGGCTGGTTTCCAGAGCAAGAGTTAGAAGAGAGCACAGATGACTAAGACCGCAGATGACAACATAATCGTTGGTCTTGATATAGGCACTGCGACCATATCAGCTCTGGTTGGTGAAATATTGCCTGATGGTCAAATCAATATCATTGGTTCTGGGCAAAGCCCATCCAGAGGTATGGATAAAGGTGGTGTAAACGACCTAGAGTCGGTAGTTAAGTCGGTTCAGCGAGCTATTGATCAAGCAGAGTTGATGGCGGAATGCCAAATCAGCAATGTATTTATCTCGCTATCGGGTAAACATATCGCAAGCCGAATTGAAAAAGGCATGGGCACTATCTCTGATGAAGAGGTGTCTCAAGACGATATGGATCGAGCGATCCATACCGCGAAATCAATTAAAATAGGTGATGAGCAGAGAATTCTGCACGTGATCCCACAAGAATTTACCATTGATTATCAAGAAGGGATTAAGAACCCACTTGGCTTATCTGGTGTTCGAATGGAAGTCAGTGTTCACCTAATTTCTTGCCATAGCGACATGGCGAGAAACATTATTAAAGCTGTTGAACGATGTGGTCTCACAGTAGAACAAATCGTGTTTTCAGGACTTGCCTCAAGCAATGCGGTAATTACTGAAGACGAGAGAGAGCTTGGAGTATGTGTTGTCGATATCGGTGCGGGTACAATGGATATTTCCATTTGGACTGGCGGCGCACTTCGACACACAGAAGTCTTTTCCTACGCAGGAAATGCAGTAACCAGTGATATTGCCTTCGCTTTCGGCACGCCAGTGAGCGATGCTGAAGAGATAAAAGTAAACCATGGTTGCGCTCTGAGTGAACTCGTAAGCAAGGATGATTCTGTTAACGTCCCAAGTGTTGGTGGTCGCCCATCGAGAAGTTTGCAACGACAAACTTTGTCGGAAGTGATTGAACCACGTTACACTGAACTTATGGGTCTCGTTAACCAAACTATTGATACGGTTCAATTACAGCTACGAGATGAAGGTATTAAACACCACCTTGCAGCTGGCGTCGTTCTCACTGGTGGAGCGGCACAAATTGACGGATTGGTAGAGTGTGCGGAACGTGTTTTCCGCAATCAAGTTCGAGTTGGTAAGCCGTTAGAAGTTAGTGGCTTAACTGACTATGTTAAAGAGCCGTATCATTCTACGGCGGTTGGTTTACTTCATTACGCAAGAGATTGTCAGATCAGTGATGAAGGTGATTACAGCGAACCTAAGCGTTCAGCACCTTCTATGTCTGGTTTATTTGGCAAATTGCGTAATTGGATACAAAAAGAGTTTTAACCTGAGTTGCAGGAAAAAACGGAGATAACACATGTTTGAACCGATGATGGAAATGTCTGACGATGCAGTAATTAAAGTCGTTGGAGTTGGTGGCGGTGGCGGTAACGCTGTTGAGCACATGGTACGTGAATCAATCGAAGGCGTAGAATTCATCAGTGTTAACACTGATGCACAAGCACTTCGTAAAACAAGCGTGAGCAGCGTGATCCAAATTGGTGGTGATATCACTAAAGGTTTGGGCGCTGGTGCAAACCCACAAGTAGGCCGTGATGCAGCTCTCGAAGATCGAGAAAGAATTAAAGAAGTTCTAACTGGCGCCGATATGGTATTTATCGCAGCTGGTATGGGCGGTGGTACTGGTACAGGTGCTGCTCCAGTTATTGCTGAAGTTGCGAAAGAGTTGGGTGTGCTAACGGTTGCTGTTGTAACTAAGCCATTTAGCTTTGAAGGCAAAAAACGTTTAGCGTTTGCTGAGCAAGGTATTGAAGAGCTTTCTAAACATGTGGATTCTTTAATTACGATTCCAAATGAGAAGCTACTTAAAGTACTTGGCCGCGGCGTAACTCTGCTAGAAGCTTTCGCAAGTGCCAATGATGTACTTAAAAACGCTGTACAAGGTATCGCTGAGCTAATTACTCGCCCTGGTATGATTAACGTCGATTTCGCGGATGTTCGCACCGTAATGTCTGAGATGGGTCATGCAATGATGGGTAGCGGTATCGCAAAAGGTGAAGACCGTGCTGAAGAAGCTGCTGAAACGGCAATTTCTAGCCCACTACTAGAAGACATCGACCTAGCTGGCGCACGTGGCGTTCTTGTGAACATCACAGCAGGCCTAGATATGCGTCTAGATGAATTCGAAACAGTAGGTAATACAGTTAAGGCATTCGCATCTGATAACGCAACAGTTGTGATTGGTACTTCTCTAGACCCTGATATGACGGATGAAATCCGTGTAACTGTTGTAGCAACAGGTATCGGCACAGAGAAAAAACCAGACATTACATTAGTTGCTGGTGGTAAAGCTAAGGTTGCACCAACTCCTCAACCACAGGTAGCGGCTCAAACTGCACCAAAAGTGGAAGAGAAAGTGGCACAACCATTGCAAGAAAAAACTGAGGTTAAACCTCAAGTTAAGCCGCAGCCAACAACGTCACCTGTTTCTTCAGGTACAGGCGCTAGCCAAAGTGCAGCACCTAAGGCTGAGAAAGAGAGTGGATACTTAGATATTCCAGCATTCTTACGACGTCAGGCTGATTAACAAATACCCAAAATTTGACTATCGTCGAATTAATGGTAAAATTCGCGGTCGGTAAATACTGACCGTGATTTGTAGCACTGATAACGAGGCAAGCAGATGATCAGACAACGTACTCTGAAAGAAATTGTGAAAACAACTGGTGTGGGTCTCCACTCTGGTCGTAAAGTCACACTTACTCTTCGCCCGGCAGCTGCAAATACAGGTATTGTTTATCGTCGTACAGATGTAAATCCACCTGTAGATTTCCCAGCTGATCCAGCGTCAGTTCGTGACACTATGCTATGTACAGCTCTTGTTAATGACGAAGGCGTACGTATCTCTACAGTGGAACACCTTAACGCAGCTTTAGCGGGTATGGGCATCGACAACATTATTGTTGAAGTAGATGCACCTGAGATCCCAATTATGGATGGTAGCGCAAGCCCATTCGTATACTTGCTACAGCAAGCGGGTGTAGAAACACTGAATGCAGCGAAGCGTTTTATTCGTATCAAAAAGCCTATCCGTTTTGAAGATGGCGATAAGTGGGCAGAATTTGTTCCATTTAACGGCTTCCGTATGGACTTTGAGATCGACTTTAACCACCCAGCTATTGAATCTGATGAGCAACGTTTGTTGTTTGATTTCTCTTCACAAGGTTTTGTGAAAGAAATTTCTCGCGCTCGTACTTTCGGCTTCATGCGCGACATTGAGTATCTACAATCTCAAAACCTAGTACTTGGCGGTAGCTTTGATAATGCTATCGTACTGGACGAATACCGAATTCTTAATGAAGAAGGTCTACGTTTTGACAATGAGTTCGTAACTCATAAAGTACTAGACGCGATTGGTGACTTGTACATGTGTGGACACGCTATTATTGGTGAGTTCCGTGCATACAAATCAGGTCACGGCCTAAACAACCAACTACTACGTGCAGTACTTGCTGACGCAGAAGCTTGGGAATGGGCAACATTCGAAGAAGAAGTAGGCTCTCCTGTTGCATTTGCTGAGCCAGGAATGGTTCTAGCGTAATTGTTGTTTACAGCAATATAAGATTTCGAAAACCAGGTCATTGACCTGGTTTTTTTGTATCTATTTTCCAGATACAGTGTCGTCAACATCCGAAAGTTGTCTCCCAATGAGCTGCAGTCTGGCTAATCCATCAGCAATTAGAAAGAAAAGTTCCAAGCACATCAAACAAATGGGGTTATAAATGGTTGTTGGTGTGAAAATTACTTACACTAAAGGGCATTAATTTTAACTCAAGCCTTGAAAACTCTACTCTCAAGTACAATATCAAAGATACTAGATTTATCTCAGTATCCTTGGTTAGTAACTGAAGACTAGTTCATAGCTAGTAGAGACACTGACGGCATTTAAAATAGATCGCGGACGATCTGAGAACGAAGAGATTCCAAGCACATGATTACTAAGCTGCTGACAAAGGTAATTGGCAGTCGCAATGACAGAACACTGCGCCGCCTTAGAAAAATTGTAAAAGAAATTAATAACTACGAACCAACGTTTGAAGCTCTTTCAGACGAAGAGCTAAAAGCAAAAACGGTTGAGTTTCGTGAGCGCTTAGATAAAGGTGAATCGCTAGACCAACTTCTACCTGAAGCATTTGCTACGGTACGTGAAGCGTCTAAGCGTGTTTACGGCATGCGTCACTTTGACGTGCAAATGATTGGTGGCATGGTTCTAAATGCTGGCCAAATTGCAGAAATGCGTACTGGTGAAGGTAAGACTCTTACAGCAACCCTACCAGCTTATCTTAACGCCCTACCTAGCAAAGGTGTTCACGTAGTAACGGTGAACGACTACCTAGCGAAGCGTGATGCGGAAACAAACCGCCCATTATTTGAATTCCTTGGTATGACTGTTGGCGTAAACGTGCCAAACATGGCTCCACCAGAGAAGAAAGAAGCGTACCAAGCGGATATCCTATACGGAACAAACAACGAGTTTGGCTTCGATTACCTACGTGACAACATGGCTTTCCGTGCTGAAGATCGTGTTCAACGTGAGCGCTTCTTTGCTGTTGTCGATGAGGTTGACTCAATCTTAATCGATGAAGCTCGTACTCCACTTATTATCTCTGGCCCAGCTGAAGATAGTTCAGATCTTTACACGCGTATTAACACGTTGATCCCTAACCTTGAGCGCCAAGATAAAGAAGATTCTGAAGAGTACCGTGGTGAAGGTCACTACACCATGGACGAGAAATCGAAACAGGTTCACCTGACTGAAAACGGTCAAGAATTTGTAGAAGAGCTAATGGTCAAAAACGGCCTGATGGAAGAGGGTGACACGCTTTACTCTCCAACTAATATCAGCCTATTGCACCATGTTAATGCAGCGCTGCGTGCACACGTACTGTTTGAGAAAGACGTCGACTACATCGTTACTGAAGAAGGCGAAGTAGTTATCGTTGATGAACATACTGGTCGTACTATGCCAGGTCGTCGTTGGTCTGAAGGTTTACACCAAGCTGTTGAAGCTAAAGAAGGTGTGAAGATTCAGAATGAAAACCAGACGCTAGCATCGATTACATTCCAGAACTTCTTCCGTCTATACGAAAAACTGTCAGGTATGACAGGTACAGCCGATACAGAAGCTTTCGAATTTCAGTCTATCTACGGCCTAGAAACAGTGGTTATCCCAACCAACAAGCCTATGGTTCGTAACGATATGCCAGATGTGGTTTATCGTACCGAAGAAGACAAGTTCAATGCGATCATTGAAGACATCAAAGACCGTGTAGCTGCTGGTCAGCCATCATTGGTTGGTACGGTTTCTATCGAGAAGTCTGAACTACTGTCTAACGCACTGAAAAAAGCAAAAATTAAGCACAGCGTTCTAAATGCTAAATTCCACGAAATGGAAGCAGAGATCGTTGCACAAGCTGGTATGCCGAGTGCGGTAACTATCGCAACTAACATGGCTGGTCGTGGTACCGATATCGTATTAGGTGGTAGCTGGCAGGCACAAGTTGAGAAGCTAGAGAATCCAACCAAAGAGCAGATCGAGAAGATCAAAGCTGACTGGAGAGTAATCCACGATAAAGTGCTTGAGTCAGGTGGTCTGCACATCATTGGTACTGAGCGTCATGAATCTCGCCGTATCGACAACCAGCTACGTGGTCGTTCTGGTCGTCAAGGTGATGCGGGTTCTTCTCGTTTCTACCTATCAATGGAAGATTCTCTGCTACGTATCTTCACATCGGATCGTATGGCTGGTCTTATCCAAAGTGGTATGGACGAAGGCGAAGCGATCGAATCTAAGATGCTTTCTCGCTCAATTGAAAAAGCACAACGTAAAGTTGAAGGTCGTAACTTCGATATTCGTAAGCAGCTTCTTGAGTACGATGATGTAGCCAATGACCAACGTAAAGTGGTTTATGAGCTTCGTGATGAACTGATGAGCTCTGACGATATCAGCGAGATGATCGAACACAACCGTGAAGATGTATTGGCATCAGTGATTGATGAATACATCGCACCTCAGTCTCTTGAAGATATGTGGGATATCGCGGGTCTGCAAGATCGTCTGAAGAATGACTTCGATCTAGACTTTGATATTCAAGGTTGGTTAGACGAAGACGACAAGCTTTATGAAGAAGCATTGCGTGAGCGTATTCTTGCTATGGCGGTTGATTCGTACAAACAGAAAGAAGAAGTGGTTGGTGCTCAAGTACTGCGTAACTTCGAGAAATCTGTGATGCTACAAACGCTAGACGGCCTTTGGAAAGAGCACTTGGCTGCGATGGATCACCTTCGTCAAGGTATCCACTTACGTGGTTATGCTCAGAAGAACCCGAAACAAGAGTACAAGCGCGAGTCGTTTGAACTGTTTGAAGGCCTACTAGATGTACTGAAAACAGACGTTGTTACCATCCTTTCTAAAGTGCGCGTTCAGCAACAAGAAGAAGTTGAAAAGATGGAAGCTCAACGTCAAGCTCAAGCTGAAGAAGCGGCGCGTCGTGCACAAGCGCAACATGCAACAGCTGAAAACCAGCTAGCTGACGATGAAGCTGAAGCGGCATCTCCACAAACGGTAGTGCGTGACGAGCGTAAAGTTGGCCGTAACGAGCCATGCCCATGTGGTAGCGGTAAGAAGTACAAGCAGTGTCACGGTAAAATCGCGTAAGTTTAATGAATCGTTGCTGTAGCGCATGATAGCTGCGTTGGTGGTACTCACTTACAGTCGTAAGCTCCGTGCCACCGCCTTGCTCTCATACACTACAACTTAGCTTCATAAAACTGACAAATAGAATATAAAGAGTCGCTTAGGCGGTAATGCCGATCAGTTAA